>JBQCFV010000203.1:0-13453 GCA_051958695.1 Chitinophaga sp.
GAGATCTGGTCAAAGCTCAACAGTTAGTTTATAAAGCATGATTAAAACTATTTACGGCCCCATCGCCGCCCTTTGCCTGCTTTTAACGGCCTGCGCTTCCGTAAAGCCGCCCGCGGCAGATCCCGGTCTTTATATCGCGGCGAACGAACAGCCGGTAAAGATCAAAGACGGATGGCTGACGGCCAAAACGATCACGCTCGGCGATTACGGCACTTCATCCCGCACCAACGGCATCGCCGCCCATACGCCGGCAAAACAGTTCAGGAACACGCAGGACGCGTTTTATTTTACGGTTAAAGGTCATGATGCCGAATTGCCTTTGCAGGTGCTCGGCACGCGGAAGATCACCTTTTCCGGCCGCCCGCTTCCCGCCGTGCTCAACGACCTGCCCGGCGACGAACCGCTCTGGTACATCTACGCCGGCGCCACCGCGCAGGACCCGCTTAAGAGCTGGGAGCTGCTGCTGAAAAAGAACATCGCTTTTCTTGAGCTGAACGGCAACAAACCGGCGGGCGTTCTCCGTTCTTCCACGGACGCGATCAGGGTGACGGCGCATAACCGTTACGGCGCCCGCAACAGTACGGACAGGATCTGTTACGAGTTCCAGCTGAAAGGCGTGCCCGTTGCCGCCGTGCTCACCGGTGAAAATCCCCGCGCATGGATCAACGCAAAGGTGGATGCGAACCTGCAGAGAACGCTTGCCGCGGTAATGCTGGGGTTGTTGTTCAGATCATAAGAACATGTTGCTGAAAGATATGGAAGGGTTGGCCGGAGGCCGGCCCTTTTTGTTTTGGGGAAGAAGGATCGATCATACCTGGAACGCTGCGAGCACCCAAGCCTTGTTTTGCAGAAAAGAAAGATTGATTTGATGCGGCCGTGGGGAATCGGCAGCTTAGCGCTATTGACCGGCCCTGTCGGCCAGATAAGCCTTGCTCACGTCGGTCACCGTTTCCTCCAGCGGGCGGAATCGGAAGCCGGGCAAAGCCTGCATGATCTTGTCGTTGCTGTAGTAAACTTTGAGCTGCGCGGTGCGCGCCGTTTCGCGGGTAATGAGCGGGCGTTTGCCGGTAAGCAGCCCTCGCAGCTTTTCCATCCGCCACACCAGCGCCGCCATCCAGGGTTTGGCTGCGATATGCGGCGGTTTTTTGCCGAGTGCTTCGGCCATGCGGGTAAACAGCTGCCGGTACGGCCAATTATCGCCGTTGAGGATAAAACGTTCGCCGCTTACCCGGCTGTCCATCAGCTTTATCATGACGTCCACTACGTCGCGCACGTCCACAAAGCCGTTCACGCCTTCCGTGTAATAAGGAAATTCTTTCCAGGCGTTTTTCAGCATCAGCCCCGTACCGTCATGCCAGAAACCGCTGCCCAGGATGATGGAAGGGTTAACGATCACGGCGTTCAGACCTTCGGCGATGCCGCGCCATATTTCCATTTCGCTGAGGTGTTTGCTGATAGCGTAGTTGGAGTTGTTGCCGCTTTCTTCCCACTGCGAGTCTTCGGTAATGGCGATTTGTTCTTTCGCGCGGCCGAGCGCCGCTACGGAGCTTACATGCACGATCTTCCGCACACCAGCGTCGATGGCGAGGTTCACCACGTTGGCCGTGCCTTCGATATTGATCCTGAGCATTTCATCCCGCTTGTCCGGCTGGAAAGATACGATGGCCGCGCAATGATAGATCTCGGTGATACCCTCCATCGCGTCTTCGAGCACGCCCGTGTCCAGCACGTCGCCCTGTACCCATTCCACTTTGTCGCGGAAATCGCTTGCCTGTTCCAGGATGCGGCTGCGGTAGAGGGCGCGCACCGGTTTGCCGGCGCTGGTGAGCGCCCGCAAAAGATAGCTGCCTAAAAAACCTGTTCCCCCGGTTACAAGGATCATGTGAATGGATTTGTTATTGCCGCACAAATGTAAATTAATACTTGTAAAAACCTTTCCCGGTTTTGCGGCCCAGCTCGCCTTTGGCGACGAGGTCGGCCTGCATCGCTCCGGGCCTGAAGCGCGGCGCCTGCCCGAAGGCTTCGTACAGCGAAACGGTTACCGCATAGTTCACGTCGTTGCCGATGAGGTCCATCAGCGCAAAAGGCCCCATCCTGAAACCCGCGGCTTCCAGCAGGCGGTCGGCGGTCGTTATATCGGTGATGCCGTTCGCTACCGATTCCATCGCTTCCAGGTAATAATGTCTTGCCACGCGGTTCACGATAAAGCCGGGCGAATCTTTTACGCGCACGGGCGTTTTTTCCAGCTCTGTCACGAGCGCGTACAACCGGCCGGCGACGTGCGCGGAGGTCTGTTCGCCCTGCACCACTTCCACGAGCTGCATAAGATGGGCGGGATTAAAAAAATGCAGTCCCGCCACGCGCTCCGGATGCTCCACCTGCCGCGCGATCTCCGAAACGGAAAGCGAAGAGGTATTGGTCGCAAAAATGGTATCCGCTGAGTTGACGGCGGCCAGCTGGTTAAACAACGCGACCTTTGCTGCCGTCTTTTCCACGATGGCTTCTATTATTACATCCGCCGTGCATTCGGAAAGGTTATGGCAAAGCGTGAGGCGTGCGAGGATGTCCGTCATTTGCTGCTTCGGCATCTTCCCTTTGTCCACGGCTTTTTGCAGATTGCCTTGCACCTGCGCGTAACCGCGCTGCAGGGCTGTTTCGCTGAGGTCGAACAGGCGGGTATGGAAACCTGCGGCCGCGCATACCTGCGCAATGCCCGCGCCCATGGTTCCGGCGCCGCAAACGGTAATTACCTGGATGTCGTGAACGGATTGCATAACGAATGGAATTAGGGTAAACACGAAGAAAAAAACAAGGCCGGGAGTGCCGGCCTTTGAAGGAGAATTATATGGCGCCCTGGAACTGCTTCAGGAAACGGAGGTCGTTTTCCGAGAACAGCCGGAGGTCTTTGATCTGGTATTTGAGCATGGTAAGCCTTTCGATGCCCATGCCGAAAGCGAAGCCGGTGTACTTCTTCGAATCGATGCCGCAGTTTTCCAGCACCTGCGGGTGTACCATGCCGCAGCCGAGTATTTCCACCCAGCCGGTATGCTTGCACACGTTGCAGCCTTCGCCGCCGCAGATGAGGCAGGAGATGTCCATTTCGGCGCTGGGCTCGGTGAAGGGAAAAAAAGACGGGCGGAAGCGCACTTTGAAGTTCTCGCCAAAAAATTCCTGCACGAAATAGTACAGCGTTTGTTTCAGGTCGGCGAAAGAAACGTTCTCCGCGATGTACAGCCCTTCTATCTGGTGGAAGAAGCAGTGCGCGCGGGCGCTGATGGTTTCGTTGCGGTAAACGCGGCCGGGGCAGATGATGCGGATGGGCAGCTTGCCTTCTTCCATTACGCGTACCTGTACGGAGGAGGTATGCGTGCGCAGCAGCCAGTCGGGGTTGTTGTGCACGTAAAACGTATCCTGCATATCGCGGGCCGGGTGGTTCTCGTCGAGGTTGAGTGCGGTGAAGTTGTGCCAGTCGTTCTCGATCTCGGGGCCTTCGGCGATGGTGAAGCCGAGGCGTTCGAAAATACGGATGGCCTTGTTGCGCACGATGCTGATAGGATGGCGTGTGCCCAGGCGGTGCGGCTCGCCGGGAAGCGTAAGGTCCAGGTGGCCGGATGCGTCGCCGGCGCCGTTTTTCAGATGCTCAAATTCTTCGTATTTGCCTTCGGCCAGCAGCTTGAAGCTGTTCAGCACCTGCCCGAACGCTTTCTTCTGTTCATTGGGCACGGACTTCATTTCCCCGAAAAGGGCTTTTACCAATCCTTTGGTGCCGAGGAATTTGATGCGGTATTGTTCCAGTTCTTCCGCCGTTTTGGGCTGGAAGGCGGCAATTTCCTGCTTGTATGCTTCTATTTGCTGCACGATCTGATCCATGGGTGCAAATATAACGTGCTGCGGAGAAAAAAGAGTAAATTAGGGTGGAATTTGGCGAATCCCATGCCTCCAACCGTCTATATCGCGATCATCTTTGCGCTGCTGTTGCTGCTGGTGGTAATTTACCGCCGCATGGCCAACTACGCGCGGCGATACAGAACGGAAGCCACGCTCAACTATTTCACGACCTCTTTATTTGGCAAAAACACTGTCGACGACATCCTCTGGGACGTTGCCAAGAACTGCATTTCGCGCCTGCATCTCGAAGACTGCGTGATCTACCTGCTGGACGAGGAACAGGGCGTGCTGGTGCAAAAAGCCGCCTACGGCCCGAAGAACCCCGTGCGCTTCGAGATACGCGACCCGATAGAGATCCCGCTGGGCCACGGCATCGTAGGTACGGTGGCCTTCACCGGCAAAGCCGAGATCATTGCGGACACGTCCAAAGACCCGCGTTATATCGTGGACGACGAGCGGAGGCTTTCCGAGATCACCGTGCCTATTTTTGAAGGCGGCAAAGTGATCGGCGTTATCGATTCCGAACATTCCGGCCGTAACTTTTACAACGCGGAGCACCTGGTACTGCTGGAAAGGGTGGCCGCCATCTGCGCTTACAAGATCGCGCGTACGGAAATGGAGGAAAAGGCCCGCAGGCAGGCCATGGAAGTGCAGCTGCTGCACAAGCAACTGGCCGAGTTCCGGCTGGTGACGCTCAAAAGCCAGATGAACCCGCACTTCCTGTTCAACTGTCTCAACGGCATTTATCATTGCATACTGGCAGCGGATATCGACAAAGCATCGGATTATGTGTCCAACTTCGCGCGGCTGCTGCGCATGGTGCTGATGCATGCGGAAAAGAACTTTATTTCCCTCCGGGAAGAAGTGGAGCTGCTGGGGCATTACCTGAAGATAGAAGCGCTGCGTACGAACAAGTCTTTCGACTATGCGATCGATATCGAGGAAGGCATTAATCCGGACGAGTATTTTGTGCCGGGCATGCTCATCCAGCCTTTCCTTGAAAACGCCATCTGGCACGGGTTGATGAACAAGGAAGGCGACCGCAGCCTGCACATCCGCTGGCGCAAACCCAAGGAGCAGGAGCTGCTTTGCGAGATCACCGACAACGGCGTGGGCCGCGCACAATCCACGCGCCGCCGGGTGCCGGGCCATGCGTCCAAAGGCATGAACCTTTGCATGGAAAGGGTGGAGCTGTATAAAGCGCTTTTCAACTCCACTTTCGACATCCGGGTGATCGACCTGTATGGGGAAGACGGGGCCGCGCAGGGGACTAAAGTGAACATCGCGTTTGAAATTGCGCCCGGCGCCGGGGTGGCGCATATGGGTTAAAGCCGTTTTAAAAAAGAAATTTTGCGGAAATTTTTATGGAAACGGGAGAGACGGGCATCTTTTTAAAAATTACCCGTTATGCTCAAGATACCTGTTATCCTGACGGGCGTACTGCTGTTGGCGTGCACTGCGCTCACCGCCCAGGAAAAAAAGAAAAACGCCGTTCCTCCTCCGCCTCCTCCTGTTAAAGTATTGTCGCCCTCCAAAGGCAATGTACCGCCGCCTCCGCCGCCGGCAAAACCGAATGTGCAGTTCGCACCGCCGGTGGTCAGGAAAAATGCGCCGTCAAAGCAGAAAGAGCATTTTGCCCCGCCGGTAGTTAAGAAAAACGTGTCTGTAAAATCCGAAGTACAGTTCGCACCGCCGCGGATAAAGAAAGATGCGCCCGCAAAACAGAAAGTATATTTTGCGCCGCCCGTGGTTAAAAAAGACGTGCCTGTTAAAAAGGCCGTTTCAATAAAACAGGAAGCGAAATTCTCCCCGCCGGTGATCAAAAAGGATGCGCCCGAAGTGCAGTTCGCACCGCCGAGGATAAAAAAGAACGCACCGGCAAAACAGAAAGTTCAGTTCACACCGCCGGTGATCAAAAAGATCGAACCTTCCCTGAAGGTTTAAAAGAAATTCCTTTACCGGGCTCATTCCCCGGAGTTGTCAGAATGACGGCGTCCGCCTTCGCCGTAAAATGAATTGATCCCGCCCATGAAGAGGGCTGGCCGGAACATACCGGTCAGCCCTTTTTTATACGGATGGCAAGAAAAATCACTCAAACACCACCGTCTTGTTCCGGTACACGAACACCCGGTCGCTGAAAACAAGATAAAGCGCTTTCGCAAGTACCGACACTTCTATCTCCTTTCCCGCTTTTACCATGTCCGCCGTAGTGAACGAATGGTTCACCGGTATCACCTGCTGCGCGATGATAGGCCCTTCGTCCAGCTGGTTGGTCACAAAATGCGAAGTAGCGCCGATCAGCTTCACCCCTCTTTCAAAAGCCTGCCTGTAAGGGCGGCTGCCGGCGAAAGCGGGCAGGAAAGAATGGTGGATGTTGATGATCCTTTCCGGGTACTTCGCTACAAAATCAGGGCTGAGCACACGCATGAACTTCGCCAGCACGATGTAATCGGGATCATACCCTTCTATCAACGCCGTTATTTTTTCCTCGAACACGGCTTTGTTTTCCTGCTCGTGCGAAATGTAATGGAAAGGAATGGCGAAACGTTCGCAGATGTTCCGCAGCACCTCGTGATTGCCGATCACGCATTGCACCGTAGCGCCAAGCGTGTCAAACTGGTTGCGTACGAGTATGTCCGCCAGGCAATGGTATTCTTTCGTCACCATCACCACGATCTTTTTCTCCGGCCTCGGGTTCACGCTTACAAAGGCTTCCGGCGGAAGCACCTGCCGGATAGCGGTCTCAAGGGCAAGAGCGTCCATCTCGTTCTCCACTTCTATACGGATATAAAAACGGTTATCCGTTTTATCCACGAACTCGCGCAGCGACACGATGTTCAGTTGCTCTTTCGCCATAATGGAAGAAATGCCTGCCACCAGGCCTACACGGTCTATCGATTGTATCAGCACTATCATAGGTCAAATTATTTGATGCCCAGCTCCTGCTGTATCTGTTCCAGCGAGCGCCCTTTGGTTTCGGGCATTACGCGCCAGATAAAGAGGAACGAGGCCAGCATCATTACGCTGTAAAAAATGAAGGAATAAAACCCGCCGCTTGGGCTGCCTTCCACGATGATGGGGAACGTCCACGAGATAATGGCCGCCATGATCCAGTGCGTGAAGCTGCCCAGCGAGCCGCCCTGCGAACGCACCGCATTGGGGAATATTTCCGAAATGAACACCCATATCACCGCGCCCTGGGAGAACGCGAAGCAGGCGATAAAGCCGACGAGATAAATGATCACGCTGCTTCCGCCGCCGCCCGGACTGTTAAACGCAATGGCTGTTAAAGCAAGAAAAACGAACATGCCCGCGGCGCCCGTCAGCAACAGTTTTTTCCTGCCGAAACGGTCGATCACGCTCATGGCCAGCAATGTAAAAATGAAATTGGCGGCGCCGATATATACGGACTGCTGGAAAGCATTCGCCGCGCTGAAGCCCGCCATTTCAAAAATGCGCGGCGCGTAATAAATAATTGCGTTGATGCCGGACAGCTGGTTGAACATCGCCAGCAGCATGGCGTAGAAGATAGGTTTGTTGTATTTGCCGGAGAACAGCCGTTCTCTGACGCCCTGTTTCGCCAATGCATGCTCCTCCCGGATCAGCTCCGCGATACCCGTTTCTCCCGTGCGCGCGAAGATGCGCTGCGCCGCTTCGTCCTGCCCGTTGAGCACCAGCCAGCGCGGGCTTTCGGGGATCGTTCTCACCAGCAGCGCAAAGATTACCGACGGGACGGCCATTACGCCCAGCATATACCGCCACGCGTCTTCTCCCGTGCCTGACAGCAGGAAGTTGGCGAGGTAAGCCACTAAGATCCCCGCCACGATATTCACCTGGAACGATCCGGCTAAAGCCCCGCGTATCTTCGCCGGCGCGATTTCCGAAATGTACATGGGCCCCACTACCGACGAAGCGCCTACCGCCAGCCCGCCGATAAACCGGAACAGCACGAACAGCAGCCAGGCCGAGCTCAGCGCGCAGCCGATGGCAGACAGCAGGTACATCAGCGCGATGGCCATCAGCACTTTTTTGCGCCCGTACTTTTGCGCCGGCCCGCCGGCAAGCAGCGAACCGAACACCGTGCCGATAAGGCTGGAGGCAACGGTGAAGCCCTGCCAGAAAGAGCTTAGCGACCATAGCTGCTGGATGGTTTTTTCAGCGCCGGAGATAACGGCCACTTCCATACCGAATAAAAAGCCGCCAAGAGCGGCAATGAGCGATACGCGAACGGCGTAGCCGTGGTTACGTGGAATGATTGTAGTCATTTGGATCTTTTAGGATACGGATGAAATTAAGCGATGTTTTTGGGAAATTATAGGACGTGCGCTGCTAATGTGCGTGCTAAAATTAGGACGGCGGAAGCCAGCCCTGACAGGCGGCGGATTTCTTGGACCTACATTTGGAATTGATGAAAAGATAGTGTACTTTTAACATGCTTCAATATTATTTGAACAAAAAGAGCATTCCACTAATTATTACAGTTTAAGAAACAAAATCGCACGCCCACGCCCATTCTATTTTAAATCGAGAAAAGTAGCAGGAGAAAGTAATTCAAAGCCAAATTCGAAATCGAAATGATTAAACCACGTTAATCAAGCTTATTTATTTGTCCACTCAAAAGCCGGCGGGAAACCGCTAACCTGAGGACTTATGCCCGTTTGTGATCTGATGTGGCCGGTAATTACCGGTTGCGTGGTTATTCTTTAACCCTTAAAATCCATGTTATGACACACATTTAAAGATCTTCCAGATTTCCACGTAAACCGGCATTAAGCTGAATGCTTTGTGGGCAAGGCTTTTCCGGGACGAAGCTCAAAAATCTTCGCTGACTAATAACGCAAAACAATTATGAAAAACAAGAGGAACGTTGCTTTTCTGAAAAAAGCGATAGGCGGAGCCATTCTCCTTTCCATCGTTTTTTCCGACCCCCTTTACGCCCGGTCATCCGCCGCTTCCGGGCTTTTTTATCAACAGGTGCAAACCGTTAAAGGCAAGGTCACCGGTGAGCAGGACAAACAACCTGTACCCGGCGCCGCGGTTCAAATCAAAGGCACCACCAAAGGGACCGTTACCAATGAGAACGGTGAATTTACCATCCAGGCCAATAACGGCGACGTGCTCGTCATTTCCAGTATTGGCTTCACTTCGCAGGAAGTGACGGTAGAAGCGGGCAAAACCTATGACATTACATTGGCCTTCTCCAACACTTCTCTCGAAGAAGTAGTGGTAACAGGCTATTCAGCGCAACGCGTTAAAGACCTTACCGGGGCGGTGGCCGTGGTAAACGTGACCCAAATGAAAAAGCAGCCCGTGGCCAGCCCGGTGGAAGCACTCCAGGGTAAGGCTACCGGCGTGCAGATCATCAGTGACGGCGCGCCCGGCGCAACCCCGCAGATCCGCATCCGCGGCTTCTCCACCATCAACAACAACGATCCGCTCTTTGTTATCGACGGCGTGCCTTATGAAGGCAAGCTCTCCTGGCTCGACCAGAACGATATCGAGACCATGCAGGTGCTGAAAGATGCGTCCGCCGCATCCATCTACGGCGCCAGGGCTAACAACGGCGTTGTGATCATCACTACCCGCCAGGGTATAAAAGGCCCCCCGAGGATCAACCTGAGCACCTATTACGGTATCCAGTCGCCCCGCCGCGAGGCATTCCCCGAAATGATGAACCCGCAGCAGTACGCCGAATACCTGTTCGAAGCATTCCGCAACTCGGGCCAAACGCCCGGCACTGCCGCTACAACGGGCAGCAACTACGGCAACGGCGCTACGCCCACCCTGCCGGAATACCTGCTGGCCGGGGCCGCAACAGGGCAGAACATTACGCCTGCAGACGCCGATCCGTCCAAATACAATTACAGCCGCAACGGAGAAACATTCTACCAGATCACCAAAGCGAACCAGCAGGGCACCGACTGGTTCCGCGAGATCACTCAGGATGCGCCCATCCGCAATGTGCAGCTGGGCGTTACCGGCGGCGGCGAAAATGCCAACTATGCCATCGGCGCCGGTTATCTCAACCAGGAAGGTATCGTGAAACATACCGGTTACAAACGGTATAACGTTCGCGCCAACACGAAATTCACTCCGTTTAACAGCCACATCCGTTTTGGCGAGAACATACAGTACAGCTATGAGGAATTTGTAGGCGTGGGCGTGAACCCCAACGTATCCGGCGACTATCAGGGCGAAGGCAGCGCATTCGGCTTTGCTTACCGCATCCCGGTGATCATCCCCGTGTACGACATCATGGGCAACTTCGCGGGCAGCCGCGGCGACAAGCTCGGCAACGCGCAGAACCCGCTCGCGCTGCTTTACCGCGCAAAAGACAACATCAACAAACGCAACTTCTTCTTCGGGAACGTGTTCGGCGAAGCGGATATCGTAAAAGGCCTGATGGCGCGCACCTCATTCGGCGTGCGTTATGAGAACTACAGCGGTATTTCGCTGACCTATCCGAACCTTGAATTTTCTGAAGGCAGCGCGGCAAACGGCATGTCCGAATTCCAGGGCTTCAACACCGACTGGACCTGGACCAATACGCTGACCTACAAATGGGAAGTAGCCAACGTGCATGCGCTGACCGTGCTGGCAGGTACGGAAGCTTACAAGTCCCGCAACCGCTTCCTTTCCGCGGGCCGCAACGACTTCTTCCTGCTCGGCAGTCCTGATTACTATTATCTGCCCGCAGGTGCGTCCAACATCAACAATACCTCCAACGGCGGCGTAGGCTCGCTGTTCTCCATCTTCGGCCGCGCCGATTATTCTTACCTCGACCGTTACCTGGTAAGCCTCACCGTGCGCAGGGACGGATCGTCCAACTTCGGCGAGAACAACCGCTATGGTACCTTCCCCGCGGGAAGTATAGCCTGGCGTCTTTCCGAGGAAAGTTTCCTGAAAGGCAACGCCGTGATCACCGACCTGAAGCTGCGTGCAGGCTACGGCGTTACCGGCAACCAGCGCATCCCCGGCTTCCAGTACCTGGACCGTTACGAGAGCCTGCTTGCCAATTCAGCCTATCCGTTTAACGGCAGTAGCGTAGTAGCCGGCGTATGGCAAAAAGCTTATAAAAACGAGGACGTAAAATGGGAAGAGCTGAAATCCCTCAACATCGGTCTTGACTTTACCCTGCTGGGCGGTCAGATCGACGGCGCCATCGACTGGTACAGCCGTAAAACCACTGACATGCTGTACCCCGTTCCGCTGCCCGCCGCATCCATCGGCATGGGCGGAGCGCCTTTCGTGAACATCGGCGATATGAAGAACGAGGGCATTGAAGTAGCGGCAGGTTACCACTACGGCGAGCGTGAGAATAAACCCTTCCAGTTCGACCTGAACGTGAACGTATCGCGGAACGTAAACCAGGTGCTCTCCCTGGCGCCTTCCGTGAAAGAGCAGCTGTACGGTACGTTCCGTAGTCTTCAGACCACCATCCTCAAACCCGGCGAGCCCTTTGGTTCCTTCTACGGGTATAAGTCGGAAGGCATTTACCAGAGCGACGATGATCTCAACAAGAGCCCGAAATACAGCGGCGCCCGCGTGGGCGGTCCGAAGTACGCAGACGTATCCGGCGACGGGCAGATCACTCCCGACGACCGTACCGTTATCGGCAACCCGCATCCGGACTTCCTGTACAGCCTCAGCGTGAACGCCAAATACAAGAACTGGGATATGATGATGTTCTTCAACGGCTCGCAAGGCAACGACCTGTATGAGGCCACGCGGTACTTCACCGACTTCAGCACCTTTGACGGTACGGCCAGCGTGCGTATGCTCGACAGGTGGTCGCCCGACAACCCCACCTCTACGATACACACGCCCAACAGGAGAGCGTCCGACTACGAGCTTGCTTCTTCCAGCTACTATGTGCAGGACGGCAGCTTCTTCCGGATGAAGAACCTCCAGGTAGGCTATAACTTCAAAGTGGACAGCTGGTTCAAAGGCAATATGCGCTCCCTGAGACTTTATGTGGGCGCTACCAACCTGTTCACCATCACCAAGTACACCGGCCTCGACCCCGAAGTGAGCCAGACCAACTCTACCTTCTCGGCCCTCGGCGTGGACTTTGGTGTGTATCCCGTAGGACGCCAGTTTCTTTTTGGTCTCAGTGCAGGTTTCTAACTTAAAAGAATTTGAAAATGAAAAGGATTCATAGCATCATATTATTGGCATGCGCAGCTTTTTTGGGTTCCTGCGGCGAAGGGTTTCTTGAAAAGACCCCGCAGGGAGAACTGATCCAGAACCAGATCGAATCGCCGGCTGGTGTGGAAGGTATGCTTACCGGCGCGTACGGCCTTGTAAACGGCAACGTAAGCGGCACCTGGGGGAATTATTCTTCAGCGCCCAGCCAGTGGCTATTCGGCGAAGTAGGCGCGGACGACGCGCACAAAGGCAGCAACAACGGCGACCAGCCCAACATGAACCAGGTGGAGCTGCACGATGTATCAACCACCAACGATAATACCGAGATCCTGTGGAACCGGTATTACGAAGGCATTGCCCGCTGCAACAACACGCTCCGCCTGCTGAAAGCCGTGCAGGCAGGCTCCACCAAGCTGTCCGATGCAAGGGCCGCGCAGGTAGAAGCCGAAGCCCGCTTTCTGCGCGCGCATTATTACTTTTTCCTTCGCAGGGTGTTCGTGAACATTCCGTACATCGACGAAACCATTTCTACCGAGGACGCGATGAAAGTGAAGAACGACAAGGAAGTGTACCCCATGATCGAAGCGGACCTGCAATTCGCCATCAACAACCTGCCTCCTTCCTGGCCGGAAGAAGGGGACGCGGGCCGCGCCACCCAGGTAGCCGCACAAGCCTACCTGGGAAAGGTGCTGCTATACCAGGGCAAACATGATGAGGCGCTGCCGTACTTCACCGCGGTGATAGGCGCAAGGCCTTCCATCGAAACCCTGCCGTTCCGGGACAATTTTGACGTAACGAAAGAGAACGGCCCAGAAACCATTTTCGCCGCGCAGCACGCCATCAATCCAGACGGCAGCGGCGATAATGCCAACGTGGGCGACATGCTCGGCGGCTTCTATGGCTCCGCACCGGTATCCTGCTGCGGGTTCTTTCAGCCCTCTTTCGATCTGGTGAACTCCTTCAGGGTAGCGCCGAACGGCCTGCCTATGCTCGACGGCAGCTACCGCACCAATCCCTACAAATCCGACTTCGGGCTTACGGGCGATGCCAAAACCAATTACGAGGTGGACACCACCATCGCTTTCGATCCCCGCCTGGATTACACCGTGGGCCGCAGGGGCGTGCCTTACCGCGACTGGGGCATCATGCCCGGCGACGGCTGGATACGCGACCCCGCGTACGCCGGTCCTTTCGTGGGCGTGAAACACATGGTTGACGGCGCCGTGAGAGCAACCGAAACGGTAGCGGGCGCGGCTTATATTACGAGCCTGAACGTGAACATCATCCGGCTGGCGGACGTATACCTGATGGCCGCGGAATGTTACGTAGAACAAAATAACCTGGACGCCGCGCTGAAGCTGGTGAACAAGATCCGTCTCCGCGCTTCGATGCTGCCGCCAAAAATGATTGGCGACTC
>JBQCFV010000204.1:0-3383 GCA_051958695.1 Chitinophaga sp.
CAGCACCGCATCGAAAAGCTGCCGGTCGTAAATAAACAAGGCAAGCTGGTAGGCCTGATCACCTACCGCGACATCATCCAGCTCACCAGCTTCCCCAACGCCGCCAAAGACAATTACGGCAGGCTGCTGGTGGGCGCCGCCCTCGGCATTACGCCGGACCTGCAAGACCGCGCTGCCGCGCTGCTGCATGTAGGTGTGGACGTTGTTACGCTTGACAGCGCGCATGGCCATTCCGTATATGTGCTGGAAGCGCTTAAAAAGCTTAAAAAATCCTTTCCCAAACTGCAGGTGATAGGCGGCAACGTAGCCACCGCGGCCGGTGCGCTGGCCCTTGCGGCCGCAGGCGCCGACGCCGTGAAAGTAGGCGTAGGCCCCGGTTCCATCTGTACCACCCGCGTAGTAACAGGCGCAGGTTTCCCGCAGCTTTCCGCCATCCTCGACGCGTCGCAGGCGCTGAAAAAAGCCGGCATCCCCGTGATCGCCGACGGCGGCATCCGCTACACCGGCGATATGGTGAAAGCCCTCGCAGCAGGCGCCTCCACCGTGATGGCAGGTTCCATTTTCGCAGGCGTGGAAGAAAGCCCCGGAGAGACCATCATTTATGAAGGCCGCAAATTCAAATCATACCGCGGCATGGGCTCCATCGAAGCGATGGCCGAGGGCAGCAACGACCGTTATTTCCAGGACGTGGAGGCAGACATCAAAAAGCTCGTGCCGGAAGGCATCGTGGGCCGCGTACCTTATAAAGGCACGCTGGCCGAGGTGGTGCAGCAGTTTGTAGGCGGTTTGCGCGCCGGTATGGGGTATGTTGGCGCGAAAGACATCAAGAACCTGCAGGATGCTCAGTTCGTGAAGATCACTTCCGCTACCGTGAAGGAAAACCACCCGCATGATGTGGTGATCACAAAGGAAGCGCCGAACTACAGCAGGTAATTTCTTTAAAAATAACTCGCAGATATAGGGCGCGCCAATGCATGGCGCGCCTTTTTTAATGGGAACGGCTATACGTTTCCAGCCCATCCTGCTGCAGCTACTGAGCCGGCTATGCATAAGCGCGATTTACACCGCAACTGGCGGGCAATCAGCAAGTAATTTGCTCCGCACCTGTACAATCTTCTCCTTTTTCCCGCCCCACATACGTTACCTCCCGAAATCCCGTTCTATTGTTTACATTTTTCCTTTATACTTTTGAAAGATGAATGCAATCCTGCGAAAACGCCTCCCCCTGCTGCTCAGTATTTTATCGGGGCTGCTCATGTGGGGCGGATGGCCGACCTCACCGCTGACCTTTCTTGTCTTTATCGGCCTGGTGCCCCTGCTCGCCATTACCGACCGCGTGAAAGACGGCCGCGCTTATTTCGGCCTGTTGTTCCTCGCCTTCTGGATCTGGAATACCGGCACCACCTGGTGGGTAGGCAATACGACCGTACCGGCCAGCGGCATCTTCGCCAATGCTTTCAACGCCCTGCTGATGACCATTCCATGGTGGGGCTATAAACGCACCCGCATCAGAACCGGCCGGCTCACGGGCCATTTCGCGCTGATCGTGTACTGGCTCACGTTTGAATACATTCACCAGCAATGGGAGCTCAGCTGGCCCTGGCTTACGCTGGGCAACGCATTCGCCATGCGCCCGGGATGGGTGCAATGGTACGAATACACGGGCGCCATGGGCGGCAGCTTATGGGTATTGCTGATGAACATCCTGATATATCAGGCCTGGCGTCGCGGCCAGCACGAGCCGGGCTGGTTCTTTCTTTGGAAAGAAGGCTGGAAACCCTTGCTGCTGCTGGTACTCCCCTTAGCGATCTCTTTCGGCGTAATTACCGGCGAATCGGAAACCACCGAGCCTTCAAAAAGCGTGGTGATCGTGCAGCCGAACATCGACCCTTACGACGAAAAATTTTCCGACGGCGCCGCCATGGACCAGTTGCATACATTCCTCACACTTACCGAAGCAAAAACAGACAGCAGCACGCGCTTCGTGATCTGGCCCGAAACCGCGCTTTTCCCCCAGGGCGCCTGGGAACACCTGCTTAACGAACAGCCGGAAGTGATGGCCATCCGGGCTTTTCTTAAACGGTACCCGCAGGTGAAGATCGTGACCGGCGCGTCCACTTTCAAACGTTACCTGCCGACGGACGAAGTGCCCTCCAAGGCAAGAGTGACGAACGGGGAAATTTATTACGACGCCTTCAACTCCACTTTGCAGATCGATACTTCGCTTAACATACAGGTCTATCATAAAGCGAAGCTGGTACCGGGCGTGGAATTGACGCCCTACATGCGTTACCTGCCTTTCATGAAAAAACTTGCGCTGGACCTGGGCGGCATCTCGGGCAGCTACGGGCTTACACCGGGCGTACCGCTTTTTTTCAATCCCCGTGAACGGTGCAATATTTTTACGGCGATCTGTTATGAATCCGTGTATGGCGATTTTGTGGCGGAGAAAGTGCGGCAGGGCGCCAACCTGCTGGTTGTGTGCACGAACGACGGATGGTGGGGCGATACGGAAGGCCACCGGCAGCATTTGCAATACGCCCGTCTCCGCGCGATAGAAACACGGCGCGGGGTGGCACGCAGCGCCAATACCGGCATTTCCGCGTTCATATCCCCGCGCGGCGAGGTGATCGAGCCGCAGCCTTATTGGGAACCGGCTGTTATTCAACATACTGTAACACCTTACTATCATCAGACGTTCTACGTAAAATATGGCGGTTTCACCGCCAAAGCTCCCCTGATCTTTTGTATATTGCTGGTAGCATATACTATTGTATTACGGGTAATCAGACGGCATTATGTGGAAAACATTTGACAACGGAGGCCATAACGGCACTTACTGGACGGAAGGAGAAGGCAAGGCGGTGATACTTATTCATGGTTTCGGCGAAGACCAGTCCGTGTGGGAACACCAAACGGCGTTCCTCCGCGTTCATTACCGCGTGCTGGTACCCGATCTTCCGGGCACCGGCCAGTCCGGCATCACCGATCCCCTTTCCATGGAAAGCATGGCGGAGTTCATCTACGGCATGATGAACGCCGAAGGCATCGGCCATGCGACGGTGATCGGGCATAGCATGGGCGGATACGTGGCACTGGCCTTCGCGGAAAAATATCCGCAGCTGCTGGAAGGGCTGGGCCTGTTCAGCTCCACCGCCAGGCCGGACAGCGAGGAGAAAAAAGAAGGCCGCAGGAAATCCATCCGCATGCTGAACCAGTACGGCGCGGAACAATTCCTCCGGCAGCTGCTCCCCAACATGTTCGCCGCCTCCTTCCGCATCAACCAGGGCGCCCGCGTGGACAACTTCATCCAGCAGGCCGCCAAAACGCCGGAAGAAACATTGATCAGGTATTACGAAGCCATGATGGAAAGGCCCGACCGC
>JBQCFV010000205.1:0-2897 GCA_051958695.1 Chitinophaga sp.
CATTCATTTAGCAGGTTGCCGCTGTTCCAGTTGACGACGATGACTGTGACGGCGGCTACCGCCATTACGGCTCAAACTGTGCGATTGATGCGTCAAAAGGCTGGAGCGCCCCGGGCTTCCCCAAAATACAAATCTTCATTCAATATTTTAAAAAATTTGTCCACGCTGTTTGTTTTTCCACTCCGTAAAATCTCGATGGCGTAGCCAAACACTGGAAGTGGATTTTTCTTTTCTCACAATAACTCCGGACCTCGTCTATTTTTACTTTCATATTCGGAATGTCGCCAAACGATTTCCTTGTCAGGCAAACTTTTTTCAGGTCCGTAAGCTTGTCTAGCGCGGCAACAACATTTCTCCATTCGGTTACCTTACCATCGATGTAGCTGTCATCATAGTTTGCAACCTCTTCCACATTCACTTCAGCGATCAGATCGATAAAGTCAATTTTAAACCGTTTGATAAAATCGAGTTTATCTTCTTTTGATTTTCCTTTTAATGACGCTTCACCAAAAGCTGCGGGAATAAGCGTCCAAAGAAAGTTTCTTTGTCTGCCGTAAAAAAAATCCGCGATGTTCTTTTCCGTATCGGGATTAAATGTTCCGATAACAAGTATCTCCGTCTTCCGGTCTATTACGTGATTTAAAAAGCGGTGTTTAATTTTTGGCATTCCCAAAAAACTCATGCATAAACAACATCTGGTACAACACCGCATTGCTCCAGTAATTCCAGTTATGCGCGCCCGGCCGCGTCACGAAATCGTGCGGGATATTCCGGTACAACAACTGCTCGTGCAAATTAACGTTCACCTTATAGAAAAAATCCTCCGTCCCGCAATCTATCATCAAAGCAAGACTTTTGGCAGTTAACAGGTGCAGCTGGTTGATAACGGTATGCGATTCCCAGCGCGCCGGTTCCTGGGCGTAAGTACCGAGGCGTTTTGCCATGTCCCAGTTATTGGGGAAGGGCCGGATGTCTACGCCGCCGCTCATGCTGCCTGCAGCGCCAAATATGTCCTGGTGGCGGATGGCGAGGTACAGCGCACCATGGCCGCCCATGCTCAGGCCGGTGATGCCGCGGCCTTTGCGGTCGCGGATGGTTTTATAATGTTCGTCGATCCAGCTAACGAGTTCTTTGGACACATAGGTTTCGTACCGGAAGGAAGGGTCTGCCGGGCTGTCCCAATACCAGCTGCCAACGCCCCCGTCGGGGCAAACGATCAGCATGTTGAATTGATCTGCCTGTTGTTGTACGGCGTCCACTTTTTTCACCCAGTCCGTATAATTGCCGCCGTAGCCATGCAGCAGGTATACCACGGGCAATGCTTTGCTGCCGTCGTAGCCTGCGGGTTTGATCACTACGGCTTTGATGGTCTTCTTCATCGCCTGGCTGTAGGTGTTTACGGTGTCGACGGTGGCGGCGAGCGTTGCCTGCGCCTGCAGGATAAAAAACAGTGCCAGCAAACGGAACGCGTTTTTCCGGAAATTTTTCATGACGGGATTTTAATTGTTCTGCGGACAAGATACATAAATCGCGTTACTGCCGCAATGGGGCAGCCGTTGCGGCCGTCACATCTCCTCTGACAAATGTGTCCCTGTATGCATATCAAATTTATCATCGCATGCCTGCTGACGCTGATAGCAGCTAAGGAAACTCGCCATAGTGGAGATCGGCACGATCGCGGTGGCATAAAAAAAGCAGGACAGCGAAACCCGCTGTCCTGCTCCGATATGGTTGCCGGAAAAAAATTACTTCGCCGGGGTGATCACGATCTTCCTGAATTGGATCGGGCCATGGTCGCCCTGGATGTAGATCGGGCCGGGCTCCCCTTCGTTGCAATCCAGTGCGCCGCCGGTGATGCCGGGGATCTCCTGGTTGCTGATCACGGTTTTGCCGTTCACCACTACCGTCACCATACGGCCGATCAGCGTGATGTCGTAGCTCTGCCACTGGTCGGGGCCCAGCGCGTTGATCTCGCTCGGTGCGAGGAAGCCGTAGATGCCGCTGAACAGCACGCTGTTGGGATGCGCGTCTTTCGGGCTGTCCTCGATCTGCACTTCGTAACGGCCTCTCAGGTATACGCCGCTGTTGCTGCCTTTGTGATATTTAAATTCCACATGCAGCTTGAAGTCGGTGAATGTTTGCTGAGACACGAGGTTCACGCCTGATTTCGCGCTGGTGAGGATGCCGTTCTTCACTTCCCACTGGTTTTTTGGTTGGATCTTCCAACCGGTAAGGTCTTTGCCGTTGAACAGCTGGATGGGTTTGCCCCACTTTGGCGCAGCCGTTCTTTTCAGGTACGGCGCCCTTACGCCTTTGTAATTGAATTTTTTACCGTTGCTGGTGGTGATGGTGCCCTGGATGCCTTCGCCGGCCAGTTCGCCCTCGATCACGAAATCCTGGTCGCCGCTTTCCCATTGCGGGGGAATGGTGAAGCTGAATTTCCCATCGTTGAATTTTACTTCGGCCACGGGGCGGGCGCTGCCGGAGGTGCCCACAAAATAGCCTACCAGCGTGCGGGTGCCGGATAATTTTACTTCCAGCCAGGAAGGGGCGGGATTCCCGTTTACATCAAGGGTGATGTCCCAACGGCCGATCAGGTCTTTGGGCTCAGCGGGTTGAGCGGTGCTTGTCGTCATATCCGTAACGGGTGTTAATGCAGCATTCGCCGTGCCCATCATCACCAGGCAGCTCATGCCCAATACAAGAAATTTTTTATACATATGATTTGATATTTTCTGCAATACCCGGACAAGATAAATCATCCTCCGCATCATTGCAAAAAAACCGGCGCCGTTTATCAGCTGGAATATGCGCTCATTTCTCCAGCAATCTCCTGATCGCACCGGTGAGTATCTTTTCCACTTCCGGTTTTACCGCGGATGCCTGCCCGGTCTCAT
>JBQCFV010000206.1:0-9529 GCA_051958695.1 Chitinophaga sp.
CTGTCTGACGCTGACCGCCTCCCGGCGGGCTCCGGCTTCATAAGCCATGGTTATCAATTCCTCCGCAGAACGGTGATGCAGGTACCATTCACCGATCAGCTCCATATAATTGCGGGTAGGATTGTGATCGCCAAAATTCCCGATGACCACTTCCCCGCCCGGCTTCGTCCAGCTCATAAATTTCTGCAGCAGGCGGATGAACACCCTGTCTTCAAAATAATCGAACAAACCTGCGCTCCATACCATATCGAACTGTTCGTCCGTATTGAACCGGAAGATGTTCTTATGCACAAAGCGGATCTGCGAGGCCTGGCGCTCATTCAGCTCTTTTGCATAGTTGATGGCATGTTCGTCAGCCTCCACGCATACCGTTTGCAGCAGCGAAGGATCGATGCAGGCGTAGGCTTCGGCCAGGTCCCTCGCGGGGCCGCTGGCCACGTTCAGCAGCCGCACGGGCGCTTTGCGCGCCAGCATATCGCGGATGGTGCGTATAAAATAACTTTTGCGGTTGCGCACGGCCTTGCAGGCCGGCTGCTCGTGCCAGAACTGGTCCCACTTCTCAAAACGTTCGTCCGCCGTCACCTGCTGGCGGTAAATTTTATCGATGATAAGAAAATCGCCAGCATAGCCGAAAGGTTTGCTGCGGCAATGCCCGAGGATGGTTTTCATGCTGTCGTCTTCTTCGCAGAAACCGGATTGCAGCACGGCGAGCTCTTCGCCGCTCAGCCTGCCGGATTGGTAAGCGGTGGTAATGTCTGCAAATACCCGGTGAAGGGTTTCGTACTGGCGCGTTTCCGGGCCGCCGTTGGCGATCACTTCCTGTAAGAACGCGATGGGTGCTTTCGTCATTGGGGTTTTGTTTTTATTGTTCGCGGAATTGTGTTTAACGCCGTAAAGTTGCAGCGGAAACCGGGTGCGCAGAACCTGGAATTAACGGAAACCATGATCGGGTTAACCAAAATGCCGCATACATTAATTCAGCATGCGGGCATGGGTGAGGGGAAAGTAATTTCACGGCATAAACCCCACCCACTATGAAACATATAGGTATCATCGGCGCCGGCCTGAGCGGCCTCGCCACCGCCAAAGCATTTATCCGTGAAGGATTTCACGTTACCGTGATCGAAAAGGCCGCCTCGGTAGGCGGCGTTTGGGAAAAAAGCAGGAGTTATCACGGCGTGGCCACCCAAACCACGAGAGATGAATACGCCTTCTCCGATTTTCCCATGCCTTCCCATTATCCTTTATGGCCTTCAGGCGAACAGGTGCAGCAATACCTGGAAGACTACGCCCGGCATTTCGGCATCCTTTCCGCCATCCGTTTTAATACCGCCGTTACCGGTCTCCGGTATGAGAACGGCCAATGGGAAATGGACATATATGACGCGGGCGAAGATTATACGGACACGTTGCGTTTCCATTTCGTGGCCGTGTGCACCGGTACTTTTCACAAACCGCACATCCCGGCGTTCAAAGGCATGGAAACGTTTACCGGCAAGATCCTGCACACCAGCCAGGTGGCGGACGCGTCTGTTTTAAAAGATAGATCGGTCGCCGTGGTCGGTTTTGCAAAATCCGCTACGGACATTGCCACATTGGCCGCCGGTACGGCAAAGGAATGCCAGCTGCTGTACCGCAAGGCGCAATGGAAAGTGCCGCGTTATTTCGGTAATCGTATCAACATGCGTTACCTGCTGTTCTCGCGTTTTTCCGAAGCGTTCTTTAACGCGCCTTACAAGACCGGGTTCCAGAAATTCCTGCATAGTGTGGGCAAACCGGTGGTGTGGGCGCAATGGCGCGGACTGGAATTGTTGCTGAAAAAACAGTTCAACCTTGAAGCCTGCGGCATGGTGCCGAAGCACCGCATCGAAGACCAGATCAGCTGCAGCCTTGGCGTTGCGCCGGAAGGGTTTTATGAAAAAGTGCGCTGCGGCGCCATCAGGGCCAGGCAAACGGAGATCAGCCATTTCGACGGCGGCCGGGTGTTCCTGCAAAACGGCGCGGTGATCACGCCGGACGTAGTGGTATGCGGAACGGGTTTCACCCAGTCCATGCCTTTCCTCGGCGAGCCGTACAAAAGCCGCATCGTGGGGAAAGACGGCGGTTTCCGCCTCTTCCGCAACATCGTCAATCCTGATGTGCCGCAGCTGGGATTCGTCGGTTTCAACTCCAGTCTTTTTACGACCCTTACTTCAGAAATTGCCGCGCACTGGCTGGTGAAGTATGCGCAGGGAACGCTGCAGCTGCCTGCAAAAGAGGCCATTCAGCAGGACATGGACTTTATGGCGGAATGGCGCAAAACCGCCCGGCCTGTTTCATCCGAGTTCAGCGGCACCTGCGTGGCGCCGTTCAATTTTATGCATCTCGATATGCTGATGAAGGATATGGGATTAAAAACCAGGGCCACGCGCTGGCTGCCGTATGAATTTTTCAAACCCATTAACCCGAAAGATTATCGTATTTTGCTGCAAGCCTCTATCCGGAAGGCGCCCCAACAGGTACCGGTGTACCAACCGGCAGAAATCATCCAGTAACCAATGAAACAACCAAAAAAACCGGCTGCATCGAACGCCCCGCAACCCTCCGTAAAAGTGCCCCCAGAAATGGAAGGGCTTTTCAGGAAAGCGGAAGAAAGCGTACGCGAGTATTTTTCCAACATGCGGCTCAACCCCTCCGAAGGCACCATTGAGATCAACAACGAAAGATATGTGCTGATAAGGGCTTCGGCTTTGTCCAAAGACTTTCTCGACAGCATTCTCAGCCTGTATGCGGACCGTGGGGAGAACGAAGCGTTCAGCATCGGCCGCAATTTTTTGTTCGATATTTCCCACGCCATCGGCATGAACGATGCCAAGGCCTTTCACGCAAAAATGCATGTGACCGATCCCGTAGCCAAGCTCTCGGCCGGCCCCGTGCATTTTGCGTATACGGGCTGGGCCTTTGTGGACATTCTCCCCGAAAGCAGCCCCACGCCCGATGACGATTATTACCTGGTATACCATCACCCGTTCTCCTTTGAAGCGGACGCCTGGATACGCTCTGGCGCCAGATCGCGCTTTCCCGTGTGCATCAAGAACACCGGCTATTCGTCCGGCTGGTGCGAGGAAAGTTTCGGCATTCCGCTCACCGCCGTGGAAGTAACCTGTCGCGCGCAGGGCGACGAACAATGCACCTTCATCATGAGCCCGCCGCACCGCATTGAAGAACATATCCAGCATTTTGCAAAAACGCACCGCAAGCAGCATATCAAAAAAGCACCGCCGGAGATCCCGACGTTCTTCCTGCGCAAAACGGTGGAAGAGCAGATGGAAAAAGCGCGAAAGCTGGCGGAAGAATCGTCGCGCGCTAAGTCGGACTTCGTGGCCAACATGAGCCACGAGCTGCGCACGCCGCTCACGGCTATCCTCGGTTTTACGGAGCTGATGAAAAAAACAAAACTGTCCGCCCGGCAAACCGAATACCTCGACGCCATCTGCGCCAGCGGCAGCAACCTGCTGAGCACCATCAACGACATCATGGACCTCAGCAAGCTGGACGCGCGGAAGATCAGCTTCGAGTCCATACCCGTGGTGCTGCCGGAGCTGCTGCAATCCATCGAGCTGATGCTGGCATCGAAGCTGCGGGCCAAACAGCTCACGTTCTCCTGCGAAACGGGCAAGGCATTGCAAAAGCCGCTGCTGGCGGACAGTGCGCGGCTTACGCAGATACTGCTCAACCTCATCGGCAACGCCATCAAGTTCACCGAAAAAGGCGGTATCACCGTAACCGCAGACGCAGAAGAAGAAAGCGCGCAGGGCATGATGGTGAAGCTCTGTATCAAAGATACCGGCATCGGCATTGCGCCCGCCAAACAGTCCACCATATTCGAACGTTTCACGCAGGCGGACACGGCCATCAGCCGGAAGTACGGCGGCTCGGGCCTCGGGCTGGCCATCACGCGCGAGCTGGTAGCGCTGATGGGTGGGACTATTTCCGTTTCCAGCAAAGTGAACAAAGGAAGCGAGTTTACCGTGCGCCTTCCGTTAGCGAAAGCGGCCAGGCGCGGCAAAACCAAACCCGCCGCCGCGCAGGCGGTTCACGGCAACGGCATGCATGTGCTGGTGGTCGAAGACAATGTGCTGAACCAGAAAATGACCCGCATTATGCTGGCGAACAACGGTTTTACCGTTAGCGGCGCGGGCAGCGGCACCAAGGCCATCGCCGCATTGAAGAAAGAAAAGGTGGACCTTGTGCTGATGGACCTGCAGATACCCGGCATGGACGGTTACCTTACCACCCGCAAGATCAGGGAAGAGCTGAAGATGAACATGCCCATCATCGCCATCACCGCGCATGCCTTCAACGATGAAAAGGAAAAATGCATCGCCGCGGGCATGAACGATTACCTGCCCAAACCCTTCCGGGAACAGGAATTGCTGGCGGCCATCGCAGGTTTCCAGCAACCGCCGCTGGTCGACCTGGGATTTTTGAAAGAGCAGACGCGCAACAACACGGTCTTTATCAAAGACATGATCCGCACTTTCATCCGCCAGGCGCCGAAAGACCTTGCAGCGCTTCAAAAAGCGGCGAAGCAGCAGAACGGCGGGCAGATCTACAAGATCGCGCATACGCTCAGCACGTCGGTGAGCTTTTTCGGGTTGAAAAAACACATCGGCGAAGAACTTTCACAAATGCAGCAGTCAAAACGCGCGGAACCTGAACAGCTGGAAAAGGTAGTGCAGGTCTGCACCCGGGCCGTAAAGGAATTGCAGGAAATTACACCGTCCGCTTTGTCATCAAAGCCATAAATTCATCTTTCTTTTTGGGAGAAATGGCGACCATCGCGCCGTCGCTCATCACGGCGTAGCCGCCGTCCGTACGTACCCAGCGTTTCACGTCCTTCAGGTTGATCATATTGGAGTTGTGGATGCGGAAAAAACCGTGGTCCTGCAGCGACATCTCGTATTCCTTCAGGTTTTTGCTCACCATGATCTGCCGCCCGTCCTTCAGGTAAAAAATAGTGTACGGGCCTTTGGCTTCGAGGCGGATGATGCCGGACAGCGGGATGAAGTCCACGCCTTCGGAAGTAGAGAGGCTGATGCAGAAATCTTCATTGGCGGATTTGTTGAGGTTTTTGAGCAGCAGCTCCAGCCGGTTGTCAGCCTTCGGGCCTTCTATTTGCTGAATAGCCTTGCCCACCGCTACTTCCAGCTCGTCGAGATTGATGGGTTTGAGCAGGTAGTCCACCGCGCTGAACTTGATGGCCTGGATGGCGTAATGGTCGAATGCGGTGGTGAAGATCACGTGGAAATTATGATGCCCGGCCCGTTGGAGCACATCAAAGCCGGTGCCGGTCTGCATATCTATATCGAGGAAGATCAATTGCGGGGAATGGGCCTGGATGCGCTGAAGGGCTTCTTCCACATTGGACGCCACGGCCACCAGCTCGAGCTGCGGGCAGTATTCGCGCACCATGTTTGACAAAAAGTCCCGGCTCAGCGTTTCATCCTCCACAATCAGTGCCTTGAATTTCATATCAGGGTTTTGAGGTGAGAACAATATAAGGAAATTTAATCAGCGGATAGTGATCACGGCACGGTTGAGCCGGCCGTTGCCCGTGTTTGCGGCGCTTCTTTGCTTCAGCGCTATCTGCCGGATGTTCAGCGCGTTGAACTGTTCGATGCGGTGGTTGAACAGTACGGCCCTTTCGTCCAGGCCCGGAGAAAACTCGCCGCTCACGCCGTTGTCCGTTACTTCCAGCTCCAGTGTGTCCCCATTGGCGCGCAATGCCACGGATATTTTCCCTTTTTCCCCTTTTTCCAGGTGCAGCACGCCTTTGTACAATGCTTCTTCCAGCAGGCCATGGGTGAGGAAAGGCGGGATGTCTTCCAGGCAAAGCGCTTCCGGCAGGTCAACCTCGTATTCGAACCGGTCGGGAAAACGGAACTGTTCCAGCACCAGGTAATCTTTGATCAGCTCCGCCTCGTCCTGCAAATGAATGGAGATCTCGGCGCCGTAATGCACCATTTTGCGCAGGAAAGCGGAAAAACGGCCGATATACTGCAACGAGGTCTTCCGGTCGCCGGTACTGATAAAGTACTGTATGGAATTGAGGGAATTGAACAGGAAGTGCGGGTTGAGCCTTGCCTGCAATATCTTCATTTTCAACAGGTCGTTCAAACGGGATAGCTGTTCCTCCTGGCGGACCGCCTGTTTTTCGCGGTAAGCCAGCCTTGCGGCCAGCTGCACTTTTTCGCGGTATAGGTGGTAGCCCCATATGGCAGCAACGATCCCCGTGATTCCTGTTATCCATCCTAAGATCATAAACCTCTCCTCTGCTTTGGGGTAAAGATGGTGCAATCATGGCGGTGAGGGCGGGGTGAATTAACGGTTGCCGGGTTTGGCTTAACGGAACGGGGGAACGGATATAGGGAATATCGGTGTAACGCCGCCGGTTGACGAGAAGCGGCAAAGCGTTGCAGCGAAAAACTACTTCCCGAAAATAGCCGCCCCTACCCTGATCACCAGCATGCCCGCCAGGCTGAAGCCTGCTACCAGCAGCCAGTCCAGCCGGGGCATCATTTCCAGCCGCAGCGCCTCCTTCACCGGCGGAATGGCCAGGCAAAGCAGCGTGACCGCCGCGCTTAACACGATGGAGCCGAGCAGGTACAGGTTACGCATCACCGGGCCGCCGATAAACTTTTCTTTCCCTTCGTTCATATTCAGCGCGTGCAATAGCTGCGAAAGGATGATGGTGTAGAACAGCACGTTGTTCGCCGCATGCACGTCCATTTCCCCTTCGCGGAAATGCTCCGCCGTAAAGGCCGCGCCGAACGCGCTCGCGCCGATCACGGCGGCGTAGAACCAGATCATGCCCCAGGCCTTTTTGCTGATGATGGGGTTGCGCGGATCGAGCGGCTTTCGCTGCATCACGGTGTCGTCGCCTTCCGTAAAACCCAGCGCCATGGCGGGGAATACGTCGGTGATGAGGTTGATGAACAATATCTGTATGGCCACCAGCTGGAAAGGCAGGCCCGCGGTGGCTACCAGTCCGATTACGAGCAATTCGCTGAGATTGCAGGACAGCAGGAAAACGATGAACCGTTTGATGTTCGTAAAGATCACCCGGCCCTGCCGCACGGCGGACACGATGGACTCGAACGCATCGTCTTTCAGCACCATGTCCGCCACTTCCTGCGACACCTGCGTGCCGCGGATGCCCATGGCGATGCCGATGTCCGCTTTTTTCAGTGCGGGTGCATCGTTCACCCCGTCGCCGGTCATGGCTACGATCTGGTGATCTTCCTGCAGGGCGTTCACGAGGTCCAGCTTCTGTTTGGGGCTTACGCGGGCGAATACGCTGCGCTGCGCCCAGGCGTCGTTGCCGGCTTCCAGCTCGCGGCCGGTCACCACGTCCTGCTCGTTGTCGCTGATGCCCAGCTGGTGCGCGATGTGCGCGGCCGTGGCGGGGTGGTCGCCCGTGAGCATGATCACCCGGATGCCGGCCTCGTGGCATTCGCCGATCACTTCCTGCACGCCGGGGCGGGGTGGGTCCAGAAAACCGGTGATGCCGAGGAAGACGAGATCTTCCATGAACTGCGCCGCTTCGCCGTTCAGCTCGCGGTATGCGTAGCCGAGCGTTTTGAGGCCGGAGGCGGCGAGCCGTTCCGTTTGCTGCATCCATTGGCTGCGTTCTTCCTTCGTCAGCTCTTTGGCCGAGCCGTCGTGCAGGGAGTGGGTGCAGATCTCCAGCAGGTTTTCGATGGCGCCTTTGGCGGAAACGAGATAAATATTTTCATCTTTATGCAAAGTGCCCATTACGCGGGTGTCCGAATTGAAGGGGGCTTCTTTCAGCTTGTGGAATTTTTCCCTTATCTGCGCAACATCCGCCCCGGTTGCCTCCGCGAAATGCAGCAGGCTCACTTCTATCGGGTCGCCGATGCCCTTGTCGCCGTCGAAAGATGCGTTGTTGCAGAGCACGGCTACGCGTTGCATGCAGCGGAAGTTGTCGCCTTCGGGGCTTTTATCCTTTGCATGCCATTCCACGGCGGGCAGCAGCGCATCCGTCACTTCCATCCTGTTTTCCGTAAGCGTGCCCGTTTTGTCGGTGCAGATCACCGTTGTGGCGCCGAGGGTTTCCACGGCGGAAAGTTTTTTTACGATCACGTTTTGCCGCGCCATGCGTATCATGCCCCGCGCCAGCGCCAGGGTCGCCACCACCGGCAATCCTTCGGGAATGGCCGCTACCGCCAGCGCGATGGAGGTTTTGAGCATTTCCAGCACGGGCTCTTTGTTCAGCAGCCCGGCACCGAATATCAGCACCACGATCACCACCGTGATGCCGATCAGGCGTTTACTGAAGCTTTCGAGTTTCTTTTCCAGCGGCGTGGCGGCTTTTTTTGCGCCGGCCACCATATGGGCGATGTGGCCCAGCTCGGTTTTCATACCGGTGGCGGTACATAGTACCTTTGCATTGCCGTTGCGGATGAAGGTGCCTTTGTACACCATGTTCGTTCTTTCCGCCAGGTCGGTACCTTCGGGCAGCTCGCCCGCTGATTTGTCCACCGGCAGCGATTCCCCGGTAAGCGCGGACTCGTCCGCCTGCAGATCGGTGGATTCGAGGATGCGCCCGTCCGCCTGTATCATATCCCCTGCGTCGGGCAGCATGATGTCGCCGGGCACGATCTCTGCCGAAGGAATTTCCTGCACCCGGCCGTCGCGCAGCACGCGGGCGTTTTGCGAGGTCATTTTCTGCAGGGCTTCCATCGATCTTTCCGCCTGGAACTCCATAATAAAACCGATCACGGCGTTCAGCAGTATCACCACGGCAATGGCCGTTGCGTCCAGCCACTCCTGAAAAAACATGGAGAGGCCCATCGCCAGCACCAGCAGGTACACCACCGGGCTTTTGAACTGGTGCAGCAGGATCATGAGCGGAGACATGCGCCGGGCGCTGCTGATCTCGTTGGGGCCATGCTCTTCCAGCCGCCGGCGGGCTTCTTCACCCCCGAGCCCTTTGCCCGGATCGGTAGAAAATTCCTTCAGCAATGCCTGCTGTTTTTGTTGATATGCGTCCATTCCGTGCGATTTGTATGGTTGAATGTATACAATCCGGGTACCGTTTTTGTTCCTGCCGGGCGAAACAGCTTTGGCGCTGGCATGGTATGTGGGGCCATTGAAATAAAACGGAAACATATGGCACCCACGGCAACAAAGACCCGGACTTCCTCAAAAAAGGCCGCTACCGTTCGAAAACCCGCGAAAAAGAAAGCGGCCCGGCAGCAGAAAGAAGCAAAAAAAGACCTGGCCAAAACCTACAATGAATTTAAGGAATTTGAAGGTCAGCATTACACCGGTATGCGCGTGGGCCGGTCGCATAAATGGAATTATGACCAGGGCGTGTGGAAAGAAACAAAGATCACCCCCGACCTTTGGGAATGCACGTACGCCGTTACCAAACGGCGGGCGGGAAAAGCGCCCAAAGGCTCAGGCGTGCCCGTGGGCACGGAATATCACTGGTACATCATGGCGCATCAGAACGTGCGCAAGC
>JBQCFV010000207.1:0-11900 GCA_051958695.1 Chitinophaga sp.
CGCGCTGAACGTTGCGCTGGACGAGCCTAAATCAAAAGAGCTGAAAGAAGTGGTGATCCGCGGGTCCTACAAACAGGAAACCATCAACGCGCTGTACGTGGCGCAAAAGAATAATCCCAGCATTTCCAGCGGCATTTCAGGGGAAAGCATCCGCCGCTCGCCGGACCGCAATACCAGTGAGGCGTTGAAACGCGTAAGCGGAGCTTCCATCCAGGATAACAAATACATCATCGTGCGCGGTCTCAGCGACCGTTACAACACCGCCACCATCAACAACGCTATCCTGCCCAGCACCGAGCCGGACAGGAAAACATTCTCCTTCGATATCATTCCTTCCAACCTGATCGACAACATCGTGATCAACAAGACCGCATCGCCCGAAATGCCCGGCGAATTTGCCGGCGGCCTGGTGCAGGTGTATACGAAAGACATTCCCACCGAAAACTATCTCGGCATCAGCATCGGTTACGGGTACAATACCCAAAGCACCTTCAAGGATACGAAAGGCATGGAGCGCGGCAAGAACGACTGGCTGGGATTTGACGACGGTTCCCGCGAGCTGCCTGCCTCTTTCCCTTCTTCCCGCAGCAAATACGCAGTGCTCAGCCAGGAACAGCAGCTGGCCATTACCAAAGATTTCAGGAACAACTTCGCCACCGAAAACTTCGGCGCCGCGCTGCCTTCGCAAAGCTACCAGCTCACCTGGGGCAACCGCATGCGGCTGAAAAAAGACGGTTCCTTCGGCAGCATCATCAGCCTTACCTACCGCAATGCCGAAAGCATTCAGCCCGGCATGCGCTACGATTATGATTTTACCAAAGCCGCCGGTTACCGCTTCACCGACAACTTCTATAAATACAATACCAGCCTTGGCGCCATCGCCAACTTCACTTACGTGAAACGCAACACCAAGATATCTTTCAAGAATATTTTCAACCGCATACTCGACAATAACTTCACCGACCGCGCGGGCACCAATTACGACAATAACCTCGACCAGCTGGTTACCAGCCAGGAGCTCGTGATGAAAACGCTCGTGAACTCCCAGCTGGAAGGCAACCACAAGATCAACAGACAGGGCTGGAAGCTGGACTGGAACCTGAACTATTCGCTGATCGACCGCAACCAGCCGGACATGAAGATATTGTCTTATGCCCGGAGCATCGGCACCAACGACCCCTACGAAGCGCAGGTGCCTTTCGGTTCCGCGTCGAGGCAGGCTTCCCGCTTTTATTCATTGCTCACGGAAGATAATTTCGGCGGCACCGCTTCACTGACCGTACCGTTCAGCATTGCAAACGAAAAACAGAGCGTGAAGATCGGCGGCCAGAAACTTTTCAGACAGCGCGATTTCAGCGCAAGGGTGCTGGGTTACAAATGGGCGAATTATTCCGGGTATAACCAGGAACTGAAATATTTGCCGGCAGACCAGCTGTTCGCCGGTGAAAATATCGTGTCCAACGGTTTTATCATGGACGAGATCACCAACAACTCCGATAAATACGCGGCCGAATCCGACCTGATGGCGGGTTATGCGCAGTTCGACAACAAGATCGGCGACAAATGGAGGATCGTTTGGGGCGTGAGGGGAGAATCGTATTACCAGTACATCAAAACCGCCAATGCAACCGGCAAGACGATCAGGAAAGACGTTACTTATTTCGACTTCCTGCCCTCCGGCAACCTTTCGTATGCGTTGAATGAAAAGTCCAACCTGCGCGTGTCCGCTTCCAAAACCGTGAGCCGCCCCGAATTGCGCGAGCTGAGCAATTTCGTGTATTACGACTTTGTAACCTACAGCACCGTACAAGGCAACCCCGACCTGAAACGCGCCAGCATTACCAACCTCGACTTCCGTTACGAGCTTTACCCCGGCGTGGGCGAAGCCATTACCGGCTCCGTGTTTTACAAACAGTTCAAAAACGCGATCGAGCAATATGTGGACCCGGGCGGTACGCCCAACAGGCGCGCGCTGCGCTTCCGCAACGCGCCTTCCGCCACCGCGCTCGGGTTTGAGCTGGAAGCAAGAAAGAAACTCGACTTCATCAGCTCCGAACCTTTCTTTGAACGCACCACCGCCTTCGCCAACGTTTCTTACATCTACTCCACCGTAGATCTGCAGGGCTATACTTCAGACGGTAACGCCCGTGCGCTGCAGGGCCAGAGCCCTTACCTGATCAACGCCGGCGTGCAGTACGCCACCGATGGCAACGACCTCGTGCTCGGCGTATTGTATAACAGGATCGGCCCCCGCATTTACCTCGTAGGCCTGAAAGGTTACCCGGACATCTACGAGAACGGCCGGAACATCCTCGATTTCCAGATCGCCAAAAAGGTGATCAAAAAGCAGGGAGAGCTGCGCCTGAACGTAAGCGACCTGCTGAACAACGAAGCGATCTTTTACCAGAACCCGGACGGCGCCAGCCGGAAAACCTACAAGAAGAACAGCGACGACAATGTGATCAGCACGATGAAGTATGGCACCAATATATCGCTCACCTTCTCCTACCAGTTTGGCCTGGGGAAAAAGAAATAAGCGGGAGGGCTTAACAATTCCGTAATGTTTTGTTAAAACGCCTGTAACATTCAAGTAACATCTTTGCGAAGCATATTCACCGAAAAAAATTAAAAACTGAGTACTAATGAAACTTGCGAAATTTCTTGCCTTTACATTTGTCGCAGCTGTTTTATTGTCCGCCTGCCGGGATAATAATACAGACGAAGACGACAACGAGCCCGTACTGCCTGAAACCATCGAGGGAGTGATCTCTGCCGATAAAACGCTGACCAACGACAAGGTGTGGGTTTTAAAAGGCCAGGTAAAAGTGAGCAGCGGCGCAACCCTTACCATCGAGGAAGGTACCGTGATCAAAAGCGACATTACCCAGAAAGGTACGCTGGTCATCACCCGTGGTGCGAAGATCATGGCGGTAGGCACCGCTGAGAAACCGATCGTGTTCACCTCCGGCAAATCCGCCGGCAGCCGCGGTCCCGGCGATTGGGGCGGCGTGGTGATCCTGGGCAACGCGCCTACCAATAAAAGCAATCCGCAGATCGAAGGCGGCATCAACGAGAACTACGGCGGCAACGACGCTGCGGACAACTCCGGAAAATTCAAGTACGTTCGCATCGAATACGCTGGTATCGCAGCTTTCCAGAACTCTGAAACCAACTCTCTCACCTGCGGCGGCGTAGGCAGCGGCACCGAGATCGATTATGTAATGTCTGCCTATGGCAACGACGATGCTTTCGAATTTTTCGGCGGCACCGTAAACCCGAAACACCTCGTCGCTTACGCGACAGCTGACGATGACTTCGATTTCGACTTCGGCTTCCGTGGCACCGTACAGTACGCTGTAGCCCTCCGCGATCCGAAATTCGTTGACCCCGGAGACGCCGGCAACGGCATCGAGTGCGACAACGACGGCTCTGCCACCAACGAAACGCCGACCACCCGCCCCGTTATTTCCAACATGACCATCGTAGGCCCCAACGGTGCTACCGGTACCGCGGCTAACCACAACTACGGCAACCGTTGGAGAAGGGCTACCAACTTCGTGTTCCTGAACTCCATCATCCTGGGTTCGCAAAAAGGCGGCGCGGCTTTCGAATCCAAACCGACTTACGATTACCTGATGGCGAATGCAGCTACCGCTTACAAAAACAATATCATCTATACGGTCGCTACCGCCAAGGCAGCCTGGACGGATTCTTCCACCGCCCGCCTCTACACTACCGGTTACGGCGACCCGCTTACATCCACTGAAAGGGACGCGATGATCGCCGATGCCGCCGCTCCGCTCCTGGCTAAATTAAAAGAAGCAGGCGTAGGCACCTTTATCGCAGCCAGCGCAGACGAAGTGAAGCTGACAGATCCTTTCAACCTGGCCAATCCCAACTTCCTGCCGCAAACAGGCTCTCCCGCACTGAGCGGGACGTTCGCTACCTTCCCCGATGCGGGCATCGAGCAGGTGAATTTCCGCGGCGCCTTTGGTACTACCAACTGGCTCTCCGGCTGGGCCAACTTTGACCCGCAGAACAAGGTGTATTAGTCAATTCATCTGTCGATTATAAATGAAACATACGCCCCGGTGAAAAACCGGGGCGTTTTTGTTTCAAAAAGGGTTTGCTATTTTTGCGCGGTATGAAAAACATGAAGACAGCCGCACGGAAGCTAATATTGATCGGAATTTTAATGTTTAGCACATTTGCGACCAAAGCACAATTCCTGATGGACATGATCGACACCACCACCAGGATGGGCAAGGGGATGATCTCCATGTACCAGCGGTACGACGCGCTGCGCATCAGCGGGTATATGCAGCCGCAATTCCAGTACGCTTCCGGTAAAGGCATCGAAACCTACGCCGGCGGCAACTTCGCGGGAAACAGCAATAACCGTTTTATGTTCCGCCGCGGCCGCGTGAAGTTCGACTACGCGCATTACAATAAAAGAAACCTACCCACCGTGCATTTCGTGTTCCAGTTCGACGGTACCGAACGCGGCGTGAACATCCGCGACCTCTGGGGCCGCGTGTTCGACGGCAGGTGGGACGTGGCGGCCTTTACCATCGGCATGTTCGCAAGGCCGTTCGGTTACGAGATCAACCTTTCCTCGGGCGACCGCGAAGCGCCGGAACGCGGCCGCATGTCGCAGATACTGATGAAAAGCGAACGCGACCTCGGCGGCATGCTTACTTTTGAACCGAGTGATAAGGAGCACCCGCTGCATTCGCTGAAAATAGACGTGGGATTGTTCAACGGCCAGGGCCTTGCCGGCCCCGCGGACTACGACAGCCATAAAGACCTCATCGCCCGCGTGGCCATGAAACCCAAAGCGGTCAACCGCCAGGGCTGGCTGCTGTCCGCCGGCGCAAGCATTCTTTACGGCGGCCTGGACCAATTCACCAAAGAGATCTACACGATGGGCACAACCGATTTTTCGGTGGATTCCGCCGTGACCAATATCGGGAAGATCGCTCCCCGGCACTACTACGGCGCGGACGCGCAGCTGGTGATACCTAACAGGGAGGGCTCAACGCAGTTCAGGGCCGAATATATCCGCGGCGTGCAAACGTCCACGCTGGCACATAGCGAAACGCCCGGCGTGATACCCGTTTCGCCCGCAGGCAGCTTCGCGCCGCTGTATGTCCGCAATTTCGACGGCGCGTATTTCTCTTTCCTGCAGCACCTCGGCAGCGAAAAACACCAGCTGGTGCTGAAATACGACTGGTACGACCCCAACACCGCCGTAAAAGGCATGGAAATAGCAAAGCCGCTGGCCACGCACCTTTCGCGGACGGATATCCGGTACGATACCTTTGGTTTCGGGTACGTGTATTACTTCAACGTCAATATGAAAGTCGTGCTCTGGTACGACCGCGTATGGAATGAATCCACCGGTATTGAAGGGTTTGAGGGAGATGTGGCGGATAATGTGTTCACCTCGCGGCTGCAGTACAGTTTCTGATAACTAGAAATCCCTTCCCAGTTCCAATGTAAACCCAAAGGTAGAGCCCACTTCTATCTTACTGCGCACGTTGATGGTCTGATCATGCGCTTCCACGATGTGCTTCACGATGGCGAGGCCCAGGCCGGTGCCGCCGATGTCGCGGCTGCGCGCACGGTCGGTGCGGTAAAAACGTTCGAACACGCGGGGCAGGTGCTCTTCGGACATGCCGATGCCCGTATCCGATATCTCCACCAGCACGCGTTTGCCGTCCATATTGTAAATGCTCGCGATCGTCTGCCCTTCCTGCTTGCCGTATTTCACGGAGTTTTCGATCAGGTTGATGAGCACCTGGCGGATCTTTTCTTTGTCCGCATACACATGCACGGGCGCTTCGCAGCCTTTTTTGATGCTGAACCTGATGTCTTTCTGCTTGGCTTTGATGCTGAGCGTGTCGAACACGTCGCGCACGAGGTCCTGTATCACGAACAGTTCTTTGTTGATGGTCATTTCGCCGCTTTCGAGCTTGGATATCTCGTCGAGATCGTCGATCAGCCGGCAAAGGCGGTCGATGTTCTTGGTGGCGTTGCGGAGGAACATTTTATTCACCGCGGGATCTTCCATTGCGCCGTCCAGCAGGGTGTGGATGTAGCCCTGCACGGCGAATACGGGGGTTTTCAGCTCGTGTGAAAGGTTGAGAAGAAATTCCTTGCGGAACGCTTCGTTGCGCCGCAGGCTGTCCAGCTCTTCTTTTTTCTGCGAAGCCCATTTCTCCACGTCCTCGCTTACTTCGTCGATCGTTTTGAGGGGAAGGATGTTTTTGTTGAAAAAGTCTTCGCGTTTGGAGGCTTTCGTCTGGTAGATGAATTTGTAGATCAGCTTGATCTTGCGGTAGATGAAGTTCTGCAGGGTATAGAGATACAGGTAATACGCCACGAGAAAGGTGAGCGCAAAAACGATGAGCGTTTCCTTATACGATGCGCCGATAATGAGACAGCCGGCCGCCATCACGAGGGAAAGCACCAGCGCCGTAAAGCCCGCCAGCTTTTGCGGCGAGAGGTTTTTTGCTTTGAACATGCTCCAAAGTGAGTAGTTATTGTAATAAAAGGAAATTAAGCCAAATTTTTTACTTGCCATCATTCAAAAAGCCGGTTCAGGCGCAAAGCAGGGAAGGGAAGGGATGATACGGGTTACAGTTCGAATTTATAGCCTACGCCTTTTACGGTGGTGATCAGGTCTACGCCCAGCTTCTGCCGGATCTTGCGGATATGCACATCGATGGTGCGGTCGCCCACGATCACTTCGGTGCCCCACACCTGGTTGAGAATTTCGTTGCGGAGGAACACGCGGCCCGGTTTGGACGCCAGCAGCTGCAGCAATTCAAATTCTTTTTTGGCGAGAATGATCTCCACGCCTTTATACGTTACGGTGAACTTTTCGCGGTCTATCACCAGGTCGCCGAGGTGCATCTGCTGTTCCTCCACTTTGTTGAGCCTGCGGAAAAGCGCGTTGATGCGGCTTACGAGCAGCTTTGGCTTGATGGGTTTGGCGATGTAGTCGTCCGCTCCCATGTTCAGCCCTTCTATCTCGCTTTTTTCGTCGTTGAGCGCGGTGAGGAACAGCACCATCGTTTCCTTGAACTCGGGCAGCCTGCGGATCTCACGGCAGGTGTCGATGCCGTTCTTGTTCGGCATCATGATGTCGAGCATGATCAGGTCGGGGCGGAAGATCCTCGCTTTCTGGATCGCTTCGATGCCGTCTTTCGCCGTCACGGTATCGTACCCGGCGCTCTTCAGGTTGTAGCTGATGATCTCAAGGATATCCGCCTCATCGTCCACTACCAGGATTTTTCCTACTGCTACTGAAGGTTCCATCAACATAATTTGGATTTTAAGACGGCACAAAATTAATCACCCTTCCGCCCTTTCATAAAAAGATAACATTATGTAATTGTTAATTCAGGCCCCCCGTCCGCCCGCAAAGTTACGGTTTCCTCCCGCTCCCCGTTCATGCCTGATATGAGGGAATTTTTGCATTAAAATAAACTTGCATAAATTGACCGGAATTGTGATTTCGCAATATTTGGTAGTAAATTTGCTATAATCGGGGAAGGCGTAATCATCTTATATGAGAAAAATACTACTAATCATAACGTTAGGCATTGTTTACAGCGGGTGGAGCTATGGCCAGAAGGTCCAGATACCCATCAGCCGGCAGGGCTTTCATGACATGATCGACAAAGAGCAGGCCGCGGCGGACAAATTCGATGGCAAGCTCGACAATTATGTAAAGGTAAGCGACGACGAGACCATCAACCTGCAGGTGACCAACGCCCTGCTGAAACAGGTGGACGACATACAGGTGGAAATAGAGCTGGATACCGCGCTGGACCACCGTTTGAAAGTAAAGTACATTTCCGGTCTCCAGCAAACCCTTAAAGATTACAATTCCAAACGCGCGTTCAAAAAAATAGACGTGGAAGAAGCGCCCGCCATGGTGCATGCTTACCGCGCCATGATGCATGCAGACGTGAAAGGAGAAAGCATTTACCCCATCGCCCGCAAGCTCAGCTTCGAAGCAGGGGAAAGGATGATCGAGCCCTTCCACGACAACCCCGGTTATAAAAACTCGCGCGCGGAAATGTTCGCCAAATATGCATTCAATAACCTGGAGAACATCATGTCCAAGCTCGGGCCATATCTCGATAACCCGGTAACCGATTCCATTGTGGCGGCCGTGGCGCGGAAATACCCCAACCAGGTGCTTACCTACGCCACCTCGTACACGCCCACCGCGGGCGCCATCCGCCGCAATCCCGATCCGCTGGTGCAGCAGATCGTACAGATCGGCCGTTCCAGCCAGAGCACCAAGCTGATGCCCTTTATCGACCAGCTGCTGAACGGCAGCACCACCATCAGCGAGCTGGAAGCCACCGTGGCCAACGACGACGACTATTTCCGCCAGATGGTGAAAGCCTCCATCGTGCTGCAGAAAAGAAAAGCCGACGGCGAAAACCCGCTGGGCCTCAAATCCATGCAGGAGAACATGAAAGCCAAGTCGCTGCGGTACATCCGCGAGGTAAACGACCTGCACGAAGAAAGCCATGCCGTACGTTTCCGCGTCGTGAAAGACTTTACGCCGGAAGAGCTATACTATCTTATCATCAACGGGCAGGAAGAGCTGTATACTTCCAGCTACACCAACGCCGCGAAACAGGGCCTGTACGACCAGATGATGCTGCGCATGAACCCTTCGCGGGGCGACAGACTGATGATGCTCGTGAGCTTCGACCGCTTTAAGAAATTTATCGCCATGGCCGCGGGCTTTAATACCCTCGATCATTTCCTGAAATCCATGGCGCCGGAGAACGCGAATTACCTGATGGTGAAATTCGTGCGGAGCCTGGAAAAAACGGAGGACCTGGAAGACGCCGTGGACGTGGCCAATTCCTTCGGCTCCATCCGCGACCCTAAGCTGCTCGACTTCCTCCGTACCGAAGTGCGCAAGAACCTCGTGTTCGTCACCGGGAAAAAAGACAAACGCGGCATCACCATCTACGAGCTGCTCAACAGCATCTTCACCGACGAAGGCCAGGGCGGCGATTCCAGCTGGGCCAGCGATATGAGCGCCAAGCTCAAGCTGCCGCCCATCAACTACGTGAAGTTCAACGACCTGCCCAGCGACAGCGGGCGCGTATTTCAGCAGGTATTCTTTTACGGCGACGAAGACGGCGTTAGCTCCTATGCCAGCTTCATGGGCAACTTCCCGCGCAGCGACTGGGACGTGGCCAAAAATAAATACTGGACTACCATCACTTCCGTGAAAGGCAAGCCCACCACCATTTTCGCCAACAACCCGCTGGACGAGCCGGAGGACAAGACCGCCATCGAAAAGCTCGCCGAATACCTCGACGAACACGAAATTCATCCCACCATATTCATCCACCGCGGTCATAGCTACCACGTGAACACCACGCTGGACAACCTGCAGAGCACCGCGCGCATCGTGATACTCGGCAGCTGCGGCGGCTATCATAACCTCGCCACCGTGCTGGAAAAAGCGCCCGAAGCGCATATCATTTCCTCCAAACAGGTAGGTACCCGCTGGGTGAACGAGCCCATCATCCGCAGCCTGGAAGACGTAGTGCGTTCCGGTAAAGACGTGGACTGGGTGCATATGTGGGCCTCTCTCGGCAAAAAATTCGCGGCGGAGCCGGCCAACAAGCCGCTGTTCGACGACTATGTGCCGCCGCATAAAAACCTCGGGGCCATCTTTATCAAGGCATACCGCCAGGTAATGAAGGAACAGAACTGATTGAAAAAAGGGAGCGGTAAGCTCCCTTTTTGTTATCCGGGATTATCCATTTACTTTTACTGAATGAACAACGGAAAGGCCAAACGTGTATTCGATTTCAGTCTGCTGAACAGGGTATTTTCTTTTGCGGCGCCTTACAAGCGCCATTTTTACGTTTCCATCTTCCTCACGGTGCTGCTGGCGGCGCTCAGCCCGTTGCGCCCCTATCTTATACAGCTTACCGTAGACAAATACATTTCCAGCCAATGGATGCAGATGCTGATCACCATCACCATCATCCAGATCGGGCTGCTGCTCGTGGAAACCTGCATGCGGTTTTTCTTCACCTTCATGACCAACTGGCTCGGGCAGTCCGTGATCAAAGACCTGCGGGTGGCCGTTTACCGCAAAGTGACGCGGCTTAATCTTTCCTTTTTCGACAAAACCCCCATCGGTACGCTCACTACGCGCACCATCAACGATATCGAGGCCATCAACGACATATTTTCCGAAGGCATCATTTCCATCGTGGCCGACGTGCTGATGATACTCGCTATCCTGGGCGTAATGGTGTACGAGGACTGGCGGCTGACGCTCATCAGTCTTTCCCCTTTCCCCGTGCTGATACTCGCCACGTACTGGTTCAAGGAAGCCGTGAACAAATCCTTTCACCGTGTGCGCAACGCAGTGGCCGCGCTGAACGCCTTCGTGCAGGAACACATCACCGGCATGCTGGTGGTGCAGGCTTTTTCCGCCGAGAACAGGGAATTCGGCAAATTCAGAAGCATCAACAAAGATCACCGCAAAGCCAATATCGACGCCATTTTCGCGTATTCCGTATTTTTCCCCGGAGTGGAAATCATCCTCGCCATTTCACTGGGGCTCATGGTGTGGTGGGGCGCCAATAAGGTATTGAATTATGAAGTAACGCAGGGCGTGATGATCGCGTTCATCATGTACCTCAACATGCTGTTCCGCCCGCTGCGCATCCTGGCCGACAAGTTCAATACCCTGCAAATGGGCATGGTAGCCAGCGAGCGCGTGTTCAAAGTGCTGGACAGCGAGGAATACATGCCCGACCACGGTACGCACACTGCCGCCGGCATGAAGGGAGACATATTGTTCGAGCACGTGTCGTTCGCGTATACCGGCGAGCGTTACGTGCTGAAAGACATCTCCTTTCACGCGAAGCCGGGACAGACCATCGCGCTGGTGGGGCATACCGGTTCGGGGAAAACCACCATCATCAGCATTCTCAACCGCCTCTACGAGATACAGAAAGGCCGCATCGCGATAGACGGCGTGCCTTTGCAGGATTATAAGCTCTCCGAGCTGCGCAGCAGGATAGGCGTGGTGCTGCAGGATGTGTTCCTGTTCTCCGGCTCCATCTACGACAACATCACCCTGCGCAACCCCGCCATCACGCGGGCGCAGGTCGAGCACGCCGCCAGGCTCATCGGCATGCACGATTTTATCATGCAGCTGCCCGGCGGGTACGATTTCCCGGTAATGGAGCGCGGCAGCACGCTATCGCTCGGCCAGCGCCAGCTGATCTCCTTTATCCGCGCGCTGCTGTACGACCCCGCGGTGCTGATACTGGACGAGGCCACGTCTTCCGTCGATACGGAGTCCGAACAAATGATCCAGCATGCCATCGACAAGCTGATCGCCGGCCGCACGGCCATCGTGATCGCGCACCGGCTGAGCACCATCAGCAAGGCGGACCAGATCATTGTGCTGGACAAAGGCGAGATCCGCGAGATGGGCACCCACGAGGAGCTGCTGCGGATGGAAGGGTATTATCATAAGTTGTATACGATGCAGTTTCAGAAAACGCAAAGTGTGTAATTACTACGCGAAGCCTGTTCGCATGAAATAATATCGTAATGAGAGGTGTTTGGTTTTTCCCTAAGACGCTGATCGATAGCTAATTAGCAGTGGGTGCGGCTGCGTACATGATCCTCGTCAGTTTTTTCGCTCCCCGCTACTATTTAATGCAAAAACGGTTACCTTTGCACAAAATTTCAGAAAACGGTGATTTCCTTGACTCGGTTCAAATATAAGCTGGTAGCCCTGATAACGGTATTTTCAATGGCCGTTTCCGGCGCATTTGCTACAGCCAATGAAGGCCACGACCCCCATGCGAATGGCGGGCATG
>JBQCFV010000208.1:0-4300 GCA_051958695.1 Chitinophaga sp.
AGCCTGATCGTGCAGGTGCTGGACATGAAAGATTCCGTGATCAGCGCAAACTTTTCCGGCGCCATGGTGAGCATGGACGACGGCTCGATGCGCATCATCACCGACGGCTATTTCAAAATGAAATACCAGCAGGCGCCTTAAAAAGCCCTGCCCGATTGCATAACCCAGGCCGGTGACCTCATTCGTCCCGGCCCTTCAATCCATGCTCCATGAAAATGATCTGCTTAGCCGCCGCGGCATGCCTTGCCCTGGCCGCCTGTTCTTCCCCCGCGGGCAACCGGCAAAATGCCGACAGCACCCAAACCGCAACAGACAAAAACGCCGCCTTGCGCAGCGCCATCGACAGCATCGTTTCACAAACGGACGGCAAGGTAGGCGTAGCCATCCTCAACCTGCACACGCGGGACACGCTCACCCTCAACGACACCGCGCGTTTCCCCATGCAAAGCACTTACAAATTCCCTATCGCCATGGCCGTGCTCAAACAGGTGGACGAAGGAAAGCTGAAGCTGGACCAACCGGTGTTCATTGACAAAAAATGGTATTACAAGACCCATAGCCCGCTGCGCGATTCCATCCCCGCCGGGAATGTGAACGTGCCATTAAGCCGCCTCATTGCGCTGATGGTATCGGTGAGCGACAACATCGCCTGCGACATCCTGCTCGACCTTATCGGCGGCGAAGCCGTGGCGAACGATTTTATTCACGGTCTCGGGGTGAACGATATTGCGATCGTTGCGAGCGAAAAAAAGATGGCCGCCGCCTGGGACGTACAGTTCATCAACTGGTGCCACCCTTCCGCCTATACGCAGCTGCTTGACATACTCGACAAAGGCACGGCGCTTTCCAAAACCAGCAACGACTTCCTGCTGAACGTGATGTACGGCACCACCACCGGCGCCGGCCGCATTCGCGGGCTGCTGCCCAAAGACGCGCGGGTAGCGCATAAAACCGGCACTTCCGGCATAAAGGACGGGCTGGCCGCCGCTACCAACGACGTGGGTTTTATCGTGCTGCCGAACGGGCAAAAGCTTGCGGTGGCCGTGTTCGTATCAATGTCCCATGCCGACGAGGCCATGCGCGATAAAGTGATCGCGCAGATCGCAAAGGCGGCGTACGATCATGCGCTGGTAGCGGAGTAGGGCTGCGGTAAAATCGGGAATAACATTCCGTTGCCGATAAACTATCAATAACATTGCATTACCCTTGGGAAAACCGTGATAATTTAATATCAAAAAAGCCAGCGTGATGCCGGCTTTTTTTGATGCGTTTACTGCTATTCGGATATGGTATTTATATTTTATGTTCCTGTTACGGCTATACTAAAACAACCGCCTGCCTACACATCTTTACGGTGCTGCAGTTATTTCTCTTTTTCTTAGATAAAGCCCAGGTGCTCATACTGCTTCTGAAGGATCGCCTGATCGTCCGCACCCAGCCATTTTTTCAGCAGGGTGGCGTACACGTTCTTGAAATCGACCTTGTATTGCAGGTCGCCTTCTTTGAGGTCGGCGAGGTCGGGGCCGTCATTCAGGATGCCTTTTTGCTGCAGGCCGCCGCCTATCAGGAACATGTTGTTGGCCGTGCCATGGTCCGTGCCGCCGCTGGCGTTCTGGCCCACGCGGCGCCCGAACTCGGAGAAGGTCATTACCAGCACGTCCTCGAAGCGGTGGTTCTTTTTCAGGTCGGCGGTGAACGATCCGAGCGCGTCGCTCAGCTGCGTGAACAGCCGCTGCTGCTGGTTCTGCTGGCCCACATGCGTATCGAAGCTGCCGTGGCTCACATAATACACGCTGGTATTGATGTCCGTCATGATCAGCTCGGCGATGGTCTTCATATTGCGGCCCAGCTCGGTGTTCGGGTATTGTTCGCGGCTTTTGAAAGTTTTGAACTGCTGCTGTATGTACGATGCGGACGAGATGGTTTCGGCCATCGTTTTGTAGAGGTAATCTACGTTGTGATGATCGTCGTCGTGCTGCTGTTTGGCGAGCAGCTCCTTGAAATACCGGTCGTTGCTGGCGCCGAAAAGGCGTTTCGGATCGGTGAGCGCGAGGCCTTTTACGTTGTCGCCTTTGAGGGCGAGGCTGAGGGTATCGTCTATTTCGAGGGCCTGCGTGGGCTTGTCGCAGCCCTGGCATTGCGCGTCGAGGTAGCGGCCGAGCCAGCCCGTGCCCCAGTAGTCGCGGGAATCGCTGGCGCTTTGCCAGATGTCCATCGAGCGGAAGTGCGAGCGGTCGGGGTTGGGGTAGCCCACGCTGTTGAGAATGCCCAGCGAGCCGTCGTCGTAGAACGCTTTGAAGCTTTTGAGCGCGGGATGTATACCCAGCTCGTCGTTGAGCGCCAGCGCGGCTTCGCGTTTGATGCCGAGCTGCGGGCGCAGTTTGTAATAAATATCGTTGCGGTAAGGGATCACGGTGTTCAGGCCGTCGTTGCCGCCTGAAAGCTGCACTACCACGAGCACTTTATTGCCCGGCGGCACGAACTGCCCCTGCTCCATCGCTTTCAGGAATTTCGGCAGCATAAGGCTGGCCGAAGCGAGCGAACCTACCTGTAAGAACCGGCGTCTGTTGATCTGCATAATTCGTTGGATTATGATTAACACAATTGGTATTCCGGTGTGCTCATTACATCGATCGTTACGGTCTTGATGTAATTCTCACGGGAAGAGCTGTCTGAATATTTTTCGAGTAACTGGCGGTCGATGCTTTTGTTGCGCAGCAGCAGCGAAGCGGCGATCCCGTCTGCCAGCTTTTCGCGCGGCGTGTCGGCAAAGCTGTCTATGAACGGCTTCCAGTCTACGTTTGCGTTCACTCTTCTGGCGTATTGTTTTTTGAGAAATTCGTTTACCTGCATCGTCATTTTATAGTTCTGGCCCTCGCCCATTTCAGGGGTGATCTCTTTGGGCCGGATATTAAATTCCTGCGAATACAAAATGATCTGCGGCACGCGCATGCGGAACATCAGGCTGGAGCTGTCTATCCAGCTGCGGCCTCCCGGCCATCCGGCCACGTTGGGCGGATAGAACAGGGTTTGACCCATCACGCGCTGGAACACGAGCATCGCTTCTTCCTGCTCGAACTGCATGGGAATGGAACGGCGCAGGCCCACGATCAGCTCCACCGGGCTTTTGATGCGGCTGCCGATGTGCTGTTCGTCGTAAAACCAGTCGGCCGTAAAGATCGTCTGCATCAGTCCGCGGATGTCATAATTCGACTGGTAAAACTTCGCGGCCAGCTGATTGATGCGTTCATCGTCTTCTGTTTCGTTCACGAAGTACCGCCAGATCTTCGCCGTGATGTAACGCGCGGTCTGTTTCTGTTCCAGCAGTATCTTGATGATATCGTCGCCGTCGAACATACCGGTTTGGCCCAGCACTGTTTTGCTGCCTTCGTCGTGCAGATTTTTGCGGAAGCGGAACTGGCCCATGCCGTCGTAGCCCCAGCCTGTAAAGGCCCTTGCGGCTTCCTTGATGTCTTTTTCGGTGTAATGGCCGCGGCCCATGGTAAAGAGCTCCATCACCTCGCGGGCGAAATTTTCGTTGGGCCGTTGTTTCCGGTTTTGCTGATTGTTGAGAAAAGCAAGCATGGCCGGGGATTTGGACACTTCGGTGAGCAGCGTCCCGAAATTGCCGAGGCCGTGCTGGCGGATCACCTGCAGCAATTGCTGGTTGAACAGCACGTTCTGCGTGCGGCAGGCAAAATGCCCGTGCCAGAAAAGCGCCATTTTTTCCTGCAGGGGATGCCGGCTGTTGATCATGGCATGCGACCACAATACGTTGAGGTCTTTAATGCCGTTTACGTTCATTTTCTGAACGGCCTTGCGCTCTTCGGCGCCCATGTTGCGCAGGCGGCGGTAATCGGGCAGGTCGGTTTCGTCGACCACCTTGATGGTTTCGGGGGAGGTATCGGGACCAAGCACTATTTTGCGCACCACTTCCTTTCTCCGCTTTTTCGACCATGCGCGCACTTCCGCAGGGTTTGCGCCGAAACCGGCCCTCCAGCCCAGGTGTTGTAATTGGGTTTGTTCGGGAACAACAGCCATATGCTTGAATTTTGAGTATCTAAGACGGCTATTTAAAGGCATAGTTTAACGATGCCGCGTCTTTTCGTAAAAAATCCGCAAAATCCGTTCCATGGAGGCAAAACGGGACGCTTTCATTTCGCGGAGGTGTGCGGGCAACTGCTTCCCGGGCACGCAAGGGGTGCCAGCTAATACACGTTCATCGAATGGTCGATCTCCTCCGCCCAGGCATGTATGCCGCCGGTAACATTGTACACCTGCTGGAAGCCGTTCTTCAACA
>JBQCFV010000209.1:0-6233 GCA_051958695.1 Chitinophaga sp.
TCATAACATCCTGCTGCGCATGGGTTTCGAGCACTGCATGCTGAAAGTGATCTACCCCTACCTGGAACGCATCGGGCTGCTTTGGCTGGTGGACTGCGTAATACCCGCGCAGGAGCATTTCGCGGCCAACATCATCCGCAAAAAGCTGATGGTGGCCATCGACGGGCTGGACATTCCCGCGCAGGACCGCGAACGTTTCATGATCTTTCTCCCAGAAGGCGAGTTTCACGAGATCCCGCTGCTTTTTATGCATTACATGCTGAAAAAGCACGGCTGCACCGTGGTGAGCTTTGGCGCCAACGTACCGCTGGACGATCTCCGTTTTTATACCGAACGCAAGCAGGTAGACCACATCTATACCCACGTTATCACCAATTTCCCGCAAAGGGCGCTGGACAATTTTATCAAAGATCTCGGCAGGCTGTTCCCCGGCATCCCCGTGGCTATTTCAGGCCCGCAGGCGGCGCGCATCACGGTGCCGCTGCCGGACAATCTCACCGTGCTGATGAGCATGGAGGAAGTGATGCAATATGCGAGACGGAAAACCGCGGATAAATCTTAAGCAAGCGCTCTTTTCAACGGAGATGAGGGAGGTATCCGCGAGAAAACCCGGCAAACTTTCAGCAAGCATTCTTTTCAACGCAGATGAAAAAAGTATCCGCGAGAAAACCCACCAAACTTTAAACAAGCTCTCTTTCAACGCAGATGACGAAAGTATCCGCGAGAAGCCCGGCAAACTTTAAACAAGCTCTCTTTCAATAATGCGGCTGATCTCGGGGGCTCGGTTCATCACCATGAAGTGCCCGCCTTTTATGATGGTATGCGTCGGTTTAACGTAACGGCGCGGGAAAGGCCTGTCTGCACTGCCGTGGATATGCACTACCGAAGGCGGCACCCATTCGTTCTGCCAGCCGAGCACGGCGCCCACCGCCCAGCGCATGTAGCGGTAATCCCTTTTCTGCATGTAATCTTTCAGCAGCATCCTTTCTTCCTCGCTCCTGCTTTGCATGAACAGCTTCACGATGTACTGGCGGTTGGCGAACAGCAGCTTGTCCGGCAGGGTGCGCAGCAGCATCCGCGCCAGGCCGTTGTAATAGGGCGGCAACTCCGCCTTGTGTTTTATACTTGATACGAGTATCACTCTTTCAACAGGCAATTGTTTCGCGATCTCCACGCTCATCATGCCGCCAAAGGAAAGCCCGAGCAGTACGGGGTCGGGGTGAAGGATGCGCCGCGAGAGACGGGAGGCATATTCCTGTATGGGCTCGTCCGGCGCCAGCGGCGGTATCCAGGGGAGGTAATGCACGTCGAAGCCTTCAGGGAAGCTGAGATGGCTGAAAACGCGTTCATCCGCGCCCAGCCCGCTTATCAGGTATATGTGCTTTTTACTCATCTTCGGTTTTACGGATGCCGTACCGTTCCATTTTGTTGTAAAGATGGCTCCGCTGGATGTCCAGCTCCTGCGCTGTACGGGAAACGTTCCACCCGTTCTTGTTCAGCATGAATTCGATGAATATCTTTTCCACTTCGTCCCTGAAATCGTGCAGCCGCGTGAGTATCAGCAGCTCATCATTCAGGTAGTGGCTTTTTTTTTCTCGTTGTTGGGCACCACGTAATTCTCTACGTCGTCCGCCGTGATGGTCTTTCCGCTGAGGATCACCAGTCTCTCCACCACGTTGCGCAGCTCGCGGATATTGCCCGTCCAGTGATGGCTCTGCAGCGCCTTCATCGCGTCTTTGTCCGCCGTTTTGCGGGCGGTGCCGTATTCCGCGCAAACCGAGTCCAGGAAGTGATCTACGAGCAAAGGCACATCTTCCCTCCTGTCGTTCAGCGAAGGCACATGAATGAGTATCACGCTGAGGCGGTGGTAAAGGTCGAGGCGAAAATTCTTGTCCTCCACTTCCTTCAGCAGGTCTTTATTGGTAGCCGCCACCACGCGCACGTCCACGCTGATCTCCTTGTCGCCGCCCACACGGGTGATCTTTCCTTCCTGCAATGCGCGCAGCACTTTGGCCTGCGCGCTGAGGCTCATATCGCCGATCTCGTCGAGGAACAGCGTGCCGCCGTTGGCCTGTTCGAACTTGCCGATGCGCTGTTTGATCGCGGAAGTAAAGGAGCCTTTTTCATGACCGAACAGCTCGCTTTCGATCAGCTCGCTGGGGATGGCCGCGCAGTTCACTTCCACGAGCGGGCCGTTGGCGCGGTTGCTGTATGCGTGTATCCAGCGGGCCACCAGTTCCTTGCCTGCCCCGTTCTCGCCGGTCACCAGCACGCGGGCGTCGGTGGGCGCCACTTTATGGATCGTGTCTTTGATCTTTACGATGGGATTCGATTCGCCGATCATTTCCGGCGTTTTGTTCACTTTTTTGCGCAGCGTTTTCGTTTCCGCCACCAGCGTGGTTTTGTCCAGCGCGTTGCGCAGGGTGATGAGCAGGCGGTTGAGGTCAGGCGGTTTGGAAATATAATCGTACGCGCCTTTTTTCACCGCGTCCACCGCGGTATCGATATTCCCGTGGCCGCTCACCATGATGATGGGTACGTCAGGATTGGTCTCTTTGGCTTTTTCCAGGAACTCGAGGCCGTCCATCTTCGGCATTTTAATATCGCACAATACGGCATCGTAGGCTTTTGCCTGGAACATTTTGAAACCTTCCGCCCCGTCTGCCGCCTCTTCGATCTTGTAGCCTTCGTAAGTCAGGATCTCCGACAGCGTTTTACGGATGCTTTTCTCGTCGTCAATAATCAGGATATTGGCCATAGGTTGTCTACTATTTTAAACAGTGCCAAAAATAAAGGAAAACGGGGAACCTACCACAAAATACTCTCATGGCATAGCAGTACCAAAAATAAATCTTTGCGGATGGCCGCTTTGCCAATATAAAAGTCTACTGATCTTGTCGGTTTTTCTGTAATTTTAGCCCCGGGTAACTATCCGTTATGATAAAAAAATTACTGGAACAATTGAAAGCGCGGCACGCCGCCGCGGGAGAATCGGCTTACCCCTCTTCGGAAGAAGTATGGGCATTTTGCAGCGACCTGTTGAACTGGCTTTTCCCGGAGCATAACGGTAAAGTACTGGACGAAGCGGCGCTGGAGCAATACGCCGTGAAACTGGAAACGCAGCTGACGCTGCTGCTGGCGAATATGGGCCCGCAGCTGAAAGACACACCCGAAGCCATTGCGCACGATTTTATGGAGCTGGTGCCCGGCATGTACGCGGACCTTACCAAAGATGCGGAAGCCATCCTGCAGGGCGACCCCGCGGCCACCTGCCTGTATGAGGTGATCCGCGCCTATCCCGGCTTTTACGCCATCGCGGCGTACCGCGTGGCGCATGGGCTGCATTTGCTGAAAGTGCCGCTGCTGCCAAGGGTGATCACCGAATTTGCGCATGCGCGCACCGGCATCGACATTCACCCGGCCGCCGAGATCGCGCCCTGGTTCTGCATAGACCATGGCACCGGCGTGGTGATCGGCGAAACCACCGTGATCGGCCCGCATGTAAAAATATACCCGCGCGTGACCCTGGGCGCGCTCAGCATCGACAAGCAGATGGCGCGCGCCAAACGCCACCCTACCATCGAAGAGCATGTGGTGATATACGCCGGCGCCACCATACTCGGCGGCGACACCGTGATCGGCCACCATAGCATCATTGGCGGCAACGTATGGCTCATCAAAACGGTAGAGCCGCATTCAAGGATCTATTACAAAGCAGACGGCAGCATAAAAGTGATTTAAACTATGAGATCAGTTCTGGATTTAGTGGGCAACACCCCCATGGTGGCCCTGCAACGCATTCCCGAAAACCCTGACGTAACCATCTATGCCAAGCTCGAGGGCACCAATCCCGGCGGCAGCGTAAAAGACAGGGCGGCATACGGCATGATCAAAGGTGCGCTGGACCGCGGCGAGCTTCGCCCCGGCATCAAGCTCGTGGAAGCCACCAGCGGCAATACCGGCATCGCGCTGGCGATGATCGCCAATCTTTTTAACGTAGAGATCGAGATCGTGATGCCCGAAGACGCCACCCGCGAAAGAGTGCTCACCATGGAAGCCTTTGGCGCCAAAGTGGTGCTGACGCCCAAGGAGAAAAGCATGGAAGGCGCGATCGACTACGCGCATGCGCAGGTAAAGAAAGGCGGTTATTTTATGCTGAACCAGTTCGCCAACCCGGACAACTACGGCATGCATTACCGCACTACCGGCCCCGAGATCTGGCGCGATTCGCAGCACCAGGTAACGCATTTCGTGTCCGCCATGGGCACTACCGGCACCATTATGGGCGTAAGCCGCTTTCTGAAGGAAGTGAACCCGGGCGTGCAGATCGTGGGCTGCCAGCCGACAGACGGCTCCCGCATCCCCGGCATCCGCAAATGGCAGGAAGCTTACCTGCCAAAGATATTCGAGCGGCAGCGGGTGGACCGGATCATGGATATTTCGGAAGAAGAAGCGCGCATCATGACCAACCGGCTGGCGCGGGAAGAGGCTATCTTCTGCGGCATGAGCAGCGGCGGCGCGGTAGCGGCGGCGGTTCGCGTGGCGCGTGAGCTGAGCAGTGGTGTGATCGTTTGTATTATCTGCGATCGCGGGGACAGGTATTTGAGCACGGATCTTTTTGGGAGTTGAGACTGAGACAGACCGCCCATAAAAAAAGCCCATTCCAACCGGAACGGGCTTTTTCAATATCTAAAAGAAAAACTATTTCTTCATATACATCACTTCCTTCACCAGCTTCACCGTTCTTTCCACGTCAGGCAGGTACGCCTTCACCAGGTTCGGCGCATAGTGCATGGGCGCGTCGGCAGCCGTGATGCGGCGGATCGGGGCGTCCAGGTAGTCGAAACCTTCTTTCTGGATGCGGTAAGCGATTTCGGAAGACACGCTGGAGAACGGCCACTGTTCTTCCACGATCACCAGACGGTTAGTCTTTTTCACGGATTCGAGAATGGTGAACCAGTCCAGCGGGCGGATGGTGCGCAGGTCGATCACCTCGGCCTCGATGCCTTCCTTCGCCAGCTCTTCAGCGGCGCCCATGGCTACTTTCATCATTTTATTGTAAGACACGATGGTAACGTCCTTGCCGGCGCGTTTGATATCCGCTTTACCGATGGGGATGATGTATTCCTCTTCGGGCACATCGCCCATATCGCCGTACATTACTTCGGACTCCATGAACACAACCGGATCGTCGTCGCGGATGGCCGCTTTCAGCAGGCCTTTGGCGTCGTAAGGGTTGGAAACGGAGATCACTTTCAGGCCGGGGATGTTGGCGTAATAGCTTTCAAAAGCCGTGGAGTGCTGAGCACCCAGCTGGCCTGCAGAACCGGTCGCGCCGCGGAAAACGATGGGGCAGCCCACCTGTCCGCCGCTCATGGCGAGCATTTTGGAAGCGGTATTCAGTATCTGGTCCATCGCCAGCACGGCAAAGTTCCAGGTCATGAACTCCACCACCGGGCGTAACCCGTTCTGGGCGGCGCCTACACCGATAGCCGTAAAGCCCAGCTCGGCGATAGGGGTATCAATTACACGACGGGGACCGAATTCATCCAGCATACCCTGGCTTACTTTATACGCTCCGTTATATTCCGCCACTTCCTCTCCCATCAGGAACACCCGCTCATCACGGCGCATTTCTTCCTGCATGGCTTCTCTTAAGGCTTGTCTGAAGGCTATCTGACGCATTTGGTTCTATAATAGTTAATTGAAATATATTCTTCCCCTTTTTTAAAAGGCAGGGCAAATTTATCGTTTGTTTGCCAAAAAGCAAAGCATTTACATTTTCTCTATCACCATGGCGCTCGCCCCGCCGCCGCCATTGCAGATACCGGCCACGCCGTACCGCCCGCCGAGGCGTTGCAGAATGGACGAAAGCGTTACCACGATGCGCGCACCGCTGCAGCCGATCGGGTGACCCAGGGCCACCGCCCCGCCCCAGACGTTGAGGGTGCCGGGTTTTACGCCAAGGTCCCGTTCGTTGGCCAGCGCCACGCAGCTGAACGCCTCGTTGATCTCGGTAAAATCCATGTCCTGCATAGTGAGACCGGCCTTCGCCAGCGCCCTGCTCACCGCGATCACCGGCGTGGTGGTGAACCATTCCGGCGCCTGCGAAGCATCCGCGAAGCTCACAATGCGCGCAACCGGCTTCAGCCCCAGCTCTTTCAGCTTTTCGCCGCTCACCAGCAGCACGGCCGCCGCGCCGTCGTTGATCTTGGACGCGTTGGCGGCGGTAA
>JBQCFV010000210.1:0-4210 GCA_051958695.1 Chitinophaga sp.
CCTGCAAATGGGTATGCGTAAAAGTACGTGTTTTGAGAAATCAGCGGTTTTACGGGTGTTTTTCAAAAGGGGCTTCAGTAATTTTACTACGCTAGTCTGATTACTACTGTTTGTTTTTCCCCAACCCCTCTCAGAAAGTACATCTTCACGGATGTGCTTTCGTTTTTTGGGATACCACGGGATGTTCCACCGGGAACCGCACATGCGCCCGCTCCTCACCGGCCATTCCGCCGGAAGCACATGATTGCAGCCTTGTTCGCACGCGACCGCTGCCAGGAGCCCTTCTCATGGAAAGATGAAATTTCCCGCCGGATTGCCTATTTTTATCGGTCATATATTCATCACCATGCGTTCCATCTTTCTCTTCATTGCGTTATCGATCGGCATTTCCGCTTCCGCCCAGGTGTTCAAAAAGAACGACCGCGTGGTGTTCGTCGGCAATAGCATCACCCACAACGGCGATTTCTGGCACAACGTTTCCCTCTGGTATGCCACGCGTTACCCGCAGTCCGGCGTGAAATTCTTCAACTGCGGCATTTCCGGCGATATAACAGGAGGCATCCTGCAACGGATGGATGAAGACATTCTCATACACCGCCCCACCTGCGCCGTGATCATGATCGGCATGAACGACGTGAACCGCCCGCTGTACGACGCAAAACGAAAGAACGAGCCCGGCATAAAAGCCCGCCAGCAGCAGGCCCTCGTCACCTACAAAAAGAACCTGGACAGCATCATCCGCGTTTTCCAGTCCCGCAACATCAAAGTAATACTGCAAACGCCTTCCATTTACGACCAAACCTCGAAAATGGCCGCCAATAACCTCTATGGCGTCAATGACGCACTAAAGACCTGCGCAGGTTACATCCGGGAATTTGCCGCAAAATACAACACGCCCGTAGTCGATTACTGGACCTCGCTGAGCGCCTTCAATACCGAGGTGCAGCGCAGCGATCCCACCGCCACCGTGATCGGTAAAGATCGTGTGCATCCCGGCGCGGTAGGACATTTGCTGATGGCGTGGGAGTTCCTGAAAACCTTCAAATCTTCGCCCATTGTAGCCACCATTGTGGCGGACAGGGACACAAAAAGCAGCCAGGCCAAATGCCAGCAGGCAAAGATCAGCGATCTCGTCCGGAATGAAGATTCCATCACCTTCACCGCAACGGAGCGGGCCTTGCCTTTTCCGCTGCGCGAAGGGCAGGAGCATGCGCTGGAGCTGGCGCCTTTCACGGAAAATTTTAACCGCGAGGTTTTACGTTTCAATTTCCTGAAACCCGGCAACTATGTGCTTTCAATCGACGGCAGAGAGATCGGGAAATATTTTTCTGGGGAACTGGAAAGAGGCATCAATCTCGCGCTGATCACGCAAACGCCGCAATATCAACAGGCTAAAAAAGTGCAGGCGTTACTGCAGAACAGCTGGAAGCTGGAAGGCAGGCTGCGCCAGATACGCCGGGTAGAATACCGGTACCTCGGCAACCTGCCGGGCAGAGAGCAGCTGGAAGTGGTGAAACATTATTACGACACCGGTTTTACAAAAAAGCCGGATACAGACTACATGAAAAAAACGCTGCAGGATTATATCCGGCAAAAGCCTGAAGAAGCGGACATCCGCAGGCAGTGGGAAACATCGCTGGACGGTTTGCCCGCGCTGCTGAAGCCTGTTGCGCATCGTTATGTGCTAAAGAAAGTATGATGCAGTTCCTGCCGGTCTTGCGGGTTCCCGCTGCGCGGTTATGTATGCCATGCAGCGCCTCATGAAGTGATACGCATAAATTTATTTCCTCGCATCATTCACCTCGATCCAATACCCTTCCGGGTCTTGCAGGTAGATCTGTTGAACGCCGTCCACCCGGTGCGTGATCTTCTCTTTTTCTCCCGCCCAGTTGATAAAGGTCATGCCCGCATTTTTCAGCCGCACGATAAAATCTTCTACGGAATCCACACTGAAGCAGATATGCGAGTTGCGGTCGCCGGTATGCGGCCCTTTGGCGCCTTCTATCAGGTGCAGGTGGCTGAGCGGGCCTACGGAAAACCAGGTGTGCTTGCCGTCGTGAAACGGTTCGGGAATAGTGTCCAGCCCAAGAAAGTCGCGGTAAAATTGTGTCGCTTTATCCAGGTCCTGCACGTACAGCGCCAGGTGGTTCAGGTACGGGCGCGCTTTCTGCTGCGCCGATGCGGCCATGGCCGCGGTAATGAAAATACAGAGGAACAATAATTTTTTCATAACCCGTACAAGATAGTCAATTCCCGTTTCGGGTAATAACTATTTCCGCTGGTAGGCGGCCGCCCTGCGCGGCATGTTGAGCGGCAGGATGAGCAGTACGGACATGATGGAAGTGAGCGTGATCAATGTACCGCCCCAGCCCAGGAGCATGGAAACATCCCCGCCGGCGCGGCGCACGTCGCCCGCTTCGTCCAGCAAAGCCAGCAGGAAATAGAAGCTGGCGACCAGCGTCAGACCGCCGATGGCCATCCTTGCAGCTATATGCCGGAAGAACAGCAACGCGGAGAAAAGCAGCAGCAGCTAAAGACCCAGGTAATTGATCATATCAGCTTTCCATAATATACAAACGGAACAGATAATGAAATAGGAACAGGGAAGGTAATGTTTGAGGATAACGCCTATTTTCATGACTTCGGGGATTAATACTGTAATTTATGCAGTTGTTTCAACTTTTCCTATCACATTTTTGTGCCTATTTTTGCGGGATTGAAGGCTCAACCGGTTAATTATGAATACACCCGTTCATATTGTCGGCATTTCCGGCAGTTTAAGAAAAGGTTCCTATAACACGGCGCTGCTGCACGCGGCGCTGGACAATCTCCCTCCCGGCATGACGGCAGAGATCGCAGGATTTGAAGACATTCCCCTGTACAATGCGGACCTCGATACGGGCGACCGCCCTCCTTCAGTGCACCGCTTCCGCGCGCAGCTCGCCGGGGCCAGGGCTATCCTGATCGTTTCCCCCGAATACAACTATTCCATCCCCGGCGGTCTCAAAAACGCCATCGACTGGGCCAGCCGCGGGCCGGACGCGCCTTTGCTGCACAAACCCGTAGCCCTCATGGGCGCCACGCCCGGCATGTGGGGTACCGTGAGGATGCAGCTTGCTTTCAAGCAGGTGTTCCAGTTCCTCGACATGAAGCAGGTGGCCAAACCCGAAGTGCTCATCGCCCATGCCGCGCAGAAATTCGACGAGCAGCTGCGGCTGACGGACGAAAAAGCAAAAGAGCTTGTGTACCGCTCGCTGGAAGCCTTGCGCGACCTAACGCTGCAATTGCACAAATAAATGGCTAATTTCGCCAGTCATACTCAACATAGACAATTATCCAATATGGCAAACAGCTTATACGAATTTGGAATGATCGGCCTGGGCGTAATGGGGCGCAACCTCCTGCTCAATATGGCGGATCATGGATTTGCCGTGATCGGCTTCGATAAGGACACTGAAAAGGCGAAGGCGCTGGAATCGTCCGCCACGGCCGGTACCCGCGTAAAAGGGGTAGTGGCGCTGGAAGAAATGATCAGCCAGCTGCAGCGCCCCCGCAGGGTGATGATGCTGGTGCCTGCCGGCAAACCGGTGGACGATGTGCTGGAATCGCTCAAACCTTTGCTGGAACCGGGAGATATCGTGATAGACGGCGGTAATTCCCATTTTACCGATACCCTTCGCCGCGTGGAATATATGAAAGCCGCCGGTTTTCATTTTATGGGCGTAGGCGTTTCAGGCGGTGAGCAGGGCGCGCGTACCGGCCCGAGCATTATGCCCGGTGGCGACAAGGAAGCGTACCCGCATGTGAAACCCATGCTGGAAGCCATTTCCGCGAAAGTGGACGGCGAGCCCTGCGTGGCTTACCTCGGTAAAGGCGCAGCCGGCCAGTATGTGAAGATGGTGCATAACGGCATCGAATACGCCATCATGCAGCTGATCAGCGAAAGCTACCGCCTCCTCAAAGCCGCAGGCCTCAACAACGACCAGCTCCACCAGGTATATAAAGAATGGAACGCCGGAGAAATGCAGTCTTTCCTCCTGGAAATCACCGCAGATATCTTCCTGCAGCCCGATGAAAAATCCGGTCAGCGCCTCGTCGACGTCATCCTCGACAAGGCAGGCTCCAAAGGCACCGGCAAATGGACTTCCCAGGAAGCCATGGACCTCGCTGTGCCTGTGACCATCATCGACACCGCCGTATCCATGCGCAG
>JBQCFV010000211.1:0-3459 GCA_051958695.1 Chitinophaga sp.
AAAGTAAGGTTGTTATAATTGTTCATAGATCGCTGTAAACCAATCGAAGCAAAACTTTCGACCACTTCCGTGCATTTATCGATCTTTTGCTGCACCACCGGTTCCTCTTTGGCGCTCCATTTTCCCAGCACATAATCTATCTGCCGGCCTTTCGGAAAATCGTTGCCGATCCCGAACCGAAGGCGGGGGTACTGGTTGGTGCCAATGGATTCCTGTATGCTTTTGAGGCCGTTGTGCCCGGCGTCGCTACCCCCGGGGCGGAGGCGGATCACGTCAAGCGGCAACGCGAGCTCGTCCATGATCACCAGGACGTTCTCCAGGGGTATCTTCTCCTTGTCCATCCAATACTTCACGGCCCTGCCGCTGAGGTTCATATAAGTGGTTGGTTTGATCACTATGAATATGCGTCCTTTCCATTTTACTTCCGCCACGTCGGCCAGCCTGTCGCTGCGGAAAGCGGCGCCGTGTTTTGCGGCGAACGCGTCCGCCACGTCAAAACCGATGTTGTGACGGGTGTGATGGTATTCCGTTCCGATGTTTCCAAGTCCTACTATCAGGTATTTCATACTACGATCGTTACGCGGTTGGCGATAACAGGAGGCCAAAAATAAAAAGCCCGGCTGAAATTTTGCCGGGCTCCTTTATATAAATATTTTGCCAATTTATTTCTTCTTGGCATCCTTTTCGGCAGCAGCTTCTTCCTGTTTCAGCTGACGCGTCATTACCACGGAAGCAACCGGGATACGGGGAGAGTTGAGTATCTCGATACCCTCGGCTTTCACGTCTTCCACGCGGATGTTTTCGTTGAGTTCCAGGTTGGTGATGTCCACTTCCAGGCTTTCACGCAGGTGTTTCGGCAGCGCTTTTACTTTCAGGGACTTCATTTTCACCACCAGTTTACCACCGCCTTTTCCGCCGGCTGACTGGCCAGTAAGTTTCAGCGGCAGGGTGGCTACCACTTTTTTGTCTTCCACCAGCTCCAGGAAATCCACGTGCGTAAGCTCGTCTGTAACGGGATCGAACTGCAGGTCTTTCATGATGCAGCGGTAAGTTTTACCATCCAGTTTAATTTCTGCAAGCTGGAATTCGGCGGTGTACACCAGGCTTTTAAAAGCAGTAACAGGAGCGGAAAAGCTCACTGTATCCGCACCCCCGTAAATAACGCAAGGCACTTTTTCCTCAGAACGGAGAAGGCGGGTGGCTTGTTTGCCGAATTCGCTCCTGAGTTGTCCTTCGATGGTTATTGTTTTCATTGTTTAAACATTTATAAAAAATAAAAGAATACTTGTTTATTGCATCCTGCGGTGGCTATGAACGAACAGGCTGGTGATGGATTTGTTCTCATGCATGTTGCGGATGGCTACAGCAAAGAGGTCTGCCACGCTGATCACCTTTATTTTCGGGCTTTCTTCCCTGAGCGGGATGGTATCGCATACCACCAGCTCGTCCAGCACCGAATTGTTGATGTTCTCGTATGCCTTGCCGCTGAACACGGGATGGGTACAGAACGCCCTTACGCTTCTTGCTCCCTTTTCCATCAGCAACGCCGCCGATTTGGTGAGGGTGCCCGCCGTGTCGCAGATGTCGTCTATCAGCACGATGTCCTTGTCGGTCACATCCCCGATCACCACCATCGAAGCGATCTCGTTCGCCCGTTTGCGGTGCTTGTCGCAGATCACCATCTCGGCGTTGAAGTAGCTCGCCACTTCGCGCACACGGGTGGTAGAACCCACGTCAGGGGACGCAAAGGTAAGGTTTTTCAGCTTCAGATTCTCAATGTAGGGGATAAAAATGGCTGAGCTGTCCAGGTGATCCACCGGGATGTCGAAGAAACCCTGGATCTGCGGTGCGTGCAAATCCATGGTTATCACCCTGTTAGCCCCTGCGGCGGTGAGCAGGTTGGCGATCAGTTTTGAGCCGATGGCCACACGCGGCTTGTCCTTCCTGTCCTGCCGGGCGAAGCCGAAATAAGGAATAACGGCCGTAATATAGCCTGCGGAGGCGCGTTTTGCGGCGTCTATCATGAGCAGCAGCTCCATGAGATTGTCTGATGGCGCGCTGGTGCCCTGAACGAGAAAAACATAGTCCCCGCGGATACTTTCCAGAAATACCGGCTGAAACTCGCCGTCGCTGAATTTCTGGATGTTCACCTTACCCAGACCGTTTCCGTACCTGGCGGCGATGCGCTCTGCCAATGCGGGATTACTGTTCCCTGTGAAGATTTTGACCGATGGATTCATGATAAAGAAAGAAGTTGCAAAACTATGACTTTATAGCGGATATGCGGAAAAAAAATCAGAGGGGAAAAATGTGGAAAAGAAATGCTAATTTTTTTAGCAAACCAAGGGGGAAGATGTATATTTGTGGTATGGAAAACAGGATGATCGTTAACCCCGGGTTTTTAGCCCCTATCAGCACATACCTGCCTATTAAAAGCTGGTCTGAGGAAGACCGTCCGCGCGAAAAGCTCATACGGAAAGGCGCGCATACGCTTAGTCATACTGAATTACTGGCGATCCTGATCAATTGCGGAACGGAGAAACATTCCGCAGTATCCCTGGCGCGGGAAGTGCTCAACAGCTGCGGCAATAACCTGGCCGAGCTGGGCCGGCTTGAAGTGTCCGAGCTGCGGCGTTTTCACGGTATTGGTTTAAAAAAAGCCGTTACGATCCTGGCGGCGCTGGAGCTGAGCAAACGAAAGCTGTCCGGCAAGCCTATCCGGAAAACAATAATATCCACGGCCAGAGAAGCGTCGGACTGGCTGCGGCCTTTGCTGGCCGACCAGCCTTGCGAATGTTTTTACACGCTTTTCCTTAACCAGGCCAACCGGCTGCTCCATCATGAATGCATCAGCAAAGGCGGCATTACGTCCACTACCGTCGATCCGCGTGTCGTTTTCAGGTTCGCGCTGCATTACCAGTCAACCCGGCTTATTCTGGCGCACAATCATCCGTCCGGCAACCTTCGTCCCAGCCGGGCCGACATTAGCCTGACCCGTAAAATGAAAGACGCCGGCAAAATGCTCGACATCCAGATCGCCGATCATATCATCGTTGCGGAGGATGGGTATTTCAGCATGGAGGAGGATGGGTTGATGGGTGAGGATTGAGGAGGATGAAAGGAAGCGGTTTGATGATTACTGATGGTGGGACCCGGTGTGCCGGGAAGCGGTTTGATATGATGAACCTGACGGCAGGAGCCGTGCGGGAACGCGGCTTGTGAAGGGTAATTGCTGACGGCGGGAGTCGGTGTGCCGGGAAGCGGTTTGATGAACGTGACGGCAGGAGCCGTGCGCAGGGACGCGGCTTGCGAAGGATAATTGCTGATGGCGGGAGTCGGTGTGCCGGGAAGCGGCTTGCGAAGGATAATTGCTGACGATGGGAGCAAGTGTGCCGGGAAACGGTTTGATGGAACATGCCGCTTACCTCAGCAAAGTCGCCACGCCTTTCTGGAACACAC
>JBQCFV010000212.1:0-3935 GCA_051958695.1 Chitinophaga sp.
CTCCGGCGGGCAGGATTCCATCGTGCTGCGTTTGAAAGATCCCGGCACCCGCAAACGCATCGCGAAAGAAATGACGGACAGGTATAAACGAAGAAGGATGAAGCACCTGGATTACGCCGTGGTAGCATATTACAGGCACGACACGACCTATAACGGGAAAAACATCGCGGAGATCAACAAGCTCCGCGGCCAGCGATCAAAGCTGGTCAACGAAGTGCAGACCGTGCTCGACCTGCTGGAGAATGGCAATGCCGGCATGGTGTTCCACGGCATGAGCGAGGAAGATGTGAAGAACATCATGCAATACCCTTACAGCATGTTCGCGTCGGACGCGGGCATCCGCGAATTTGGCGTGGGCGTTCCGCACCCGAGAGGTTACGGCACCAACGCGCGCGTGCTGGGCAAATACGTGCGGGAAGAAAAAGTGATCAGGCTGGAAGAAGCGGTGCGGCGAATGACCTCGCTGCCCGCGCAGAAATTCCGCCTTGCGCGCAGAGGCCTGCTGCTGCCTGGTTACGCGGCGGACATCGTGGTGTTCGACCCGGAAACGGTGAAGGACCAGGCGACCTTTACCGCGCCGCATCAGTACTCGACCGGCTTCCAGTGCGTGCTGGTGAACGGCGTGGTAACGATGGAAAACGGGAAGCATACCGGTGCGCGCAGCGGCGAAGTGCTCAGGCTCAACCAATGATCATTCCCCGCGCTCCTGCGGACCGAGGCTGAGCATGATGCCGCTGATAATGGACAGCACTACGCTGAACAGCAGCGCCCACCAGAAGTTGTCAACCCGGAAACCTTTCACCAGGCTGCTGGCCCACAACACGATCAGCGCGTTGATCACCAGCAGGAACAATCCCATCGTGATAACGGTAACGGGTAAGGTAAGGATCACCAGCACCGGTTTTACGATCAGGTTCAGCAAACCCAGCACGATGGCCAGTATGAGCGCGGTGGTAAAATCCTGCAGTTTCACGCCCGGCAAAATGTAAGCAGTGAGCAGCGCGGCCAGGGCGGTGACGAGTATACGGATCAATATTCCCATGAGTGCGGAATTTGGCTATATAAACATTACACAAAAAACATGCGGAATGTTCAGCGGGCCGGTTATATCACGATCAGTTCGTAGCAGTCCTCCCGGTTGTAATATTGCTGCGCCAGCTGCTGCAATTCCGCGGCGGTAATGGTTTTGATCGTGCGGATATTGTTATGGAAATAATTTTCGTCGAGGTCGTTCAGGATCAGGTTCTTCCAGCGCTGTATCACCTGGAACGCGCCGTCGAGATCGCCGAGGATGGAACCTATCATAAAATTCCGAACGAGGCTCAGCTCCTCTTCCGGCACGGGCTCCTGCTGCAGCCGCTCCATTTCCTTGTACACTTCGGCGAGCGTGGCCTCGCACACGTCGCGGCCGGCTTCGGTGGAAACGTTGATGGCGCTGGCCTGGCGGAAATTGTACAGCTGCGAATGAATGCCGTAGGTATAGCCTTTTTCTTCCCTGATATTGCTCATCAATCTTGAGCCGAAATAGCCGCCAAATATGGTATTCAGCACCAGCATCTTCGGAAAGTCAGGATGGTAGCGGTTCGGGAAAGGTCTTGCCACGCGCACCGCGCCCTGTACGCCGTTCTCATCGTTGAAGATGCGGTATTTCTTTTCTTCCGCGGGCAGTATGGGCAGCTCCGGGCGAAGCGTAACGGTATCGCCGTTCCATTGCGTGCTGCCGAAATACCGGTTCAGCATCGGGATGATATCGGCGGGGAGGTTGCCGGCAATGAATATTTTGCAGTTCGCGTAGTTGTAATGTTTTTGATAGAACGCTTTCAGCGTGTCCGCCTGCAGCGCATCGTACGCCTCCATGCTGCTCACGCGGCCATATGGATGAAATTCACCGAACAGGTATTTGTCGATGTGCCGGTTGGCCACGAACTCGCATTTCTGAAGGTTCACGGCCAGCTTCTGTTTCATGTTCTGCGCAAACACGGCCAGCTCTTCTTCGGGAAAAGCCGGATCGAGGATCACTTCCTGCAGGATGGGCAGCAGTTCGGCGGTATGTTTGGTAAGACAATGCAGCGTGTACGTCGCGTTCTCGTGAAAACAGTTGCGGTTGAGGTACGCGCCGTAATATTCGGCCATTTCATTCACCTGCAGCGCGGAATGTTTGCTGGTGCCGTTCTTCATCAGGAAGTTGGTCGCGGACGCCACCAGGTTTTCGGTTTCGTACCAGCTGCCTGCGGGGAACACGAGCTCCAGTTGCAGCGTTTCCTGTTCTTCCGAACGCACTACGTACACGGGAATACCGTTATCCAGCGCGAACTTTTCGTAGGGTTTGAGGGTTATGTCAAAATCCACCGCGTCTTTTATCGCGGGCGCCTGCTTTCTGTTGATCATATCTTTAGTTTCCTGCGTAATAGTGAATGGTGTTGGAGTTCTTCTCCGAAAAAATGATCCGCGCCTCGTCCTGTATGTCTTTGGCGGTAACGCGCTCATAGTTCTCAAACTCGCTGTTCATCAGCGATGCGTCGCCCAGCAGCTCATAAAAGGCGAGATTGTTCGCGCGGCTCAGCAGGCCCATGTCCTCAAAGGCCAGCATGCTTTCCACGCGGTTCTTCACCTTTTGCAATTCCCTTTCCGGGATGATCTCCTGCTGTACTTTGTCCAGCTCTTCCTGCACGGCCTTTTCGGCGTCCTTCATTTTTACGCCTTTCACGAGTTTTCCGTCAATGGCCAGCAGGCCGGCGTCAAGGCTGCCGAAATGGTAACAGTCGATATTGCTGAAAAGCTTCTTTTCCTTCACCAGCGACTGGTGCAGCCGCGAAGAGCCGCCGCCGCTAAGGATGTCGCTGAGCAGGTCGGCAGTGTAGTAGCGCTGGTCGTTACGCGGGTAAATGTGATAGGTTTTGTACAATGCGTCCAGCGGAACTTTGGCTTTTATTTCGAGCAGATGCGCTTCCTGCTGCTGCGGTTCCGCGGGGAGGTTACGCACGTATTTCTCACCGGCGGGAATGTCGCCGAACCATTTTTCCGCAAGCGCTTTCACCTGCGCGGTGGTCACTTTCCCGGCCACCACGAGTATGGCGTTCACGGGGCGGTAGTGGCGGAAAAAGAAAGATTTCACATCGTCCAGCTTCGCCTGTTCGATATGCGCCAGCTCCCTGCCGATGGTCATCCAGCGGTAGGGATGGCGGCTGTAGGCCAGCTCGCGCATTTTATGCCATACGTCGCCGTAGGGTTTGTTGATGTAATGTTCTTTAAATTCTTCGGTCACCACTTTGCGCTGCACTTCGAGGCTTTTTTCGGAGAACGCCAAAGACAGCATGCGGTCGCTTTCCAGCCAAAAGGCCGTTTCGAGGTTTTCAGCGGGCAGCTCTATGTAGTAGTTGGTAAGGTCGTTGGGGGTGTAGGCATTGTTTTCTCCGCCCGCCATCTGCAGCGGCTCGTCGTACTCCGGTATGTTCACGGAGCCGCCGAACATCAGGTGCTCGAACAGGTGCGCAAAGCCCGTCTGGGAAGGGTTTTCATCCCTTGCACCTACGTCGTACATCACGTTTACCACGGCCATGGGCGTCGTGGCGTCTTCATGCACGATCACGCGCAAACCGTTATCGAGGGTGAATCTGTTGTAATGGATCATATCTTGTCTGGCAATAATAAGGTTCAGGCCGTTAATCAGCCAAAACATACAAATTTACGACAAATGCGCTTAGCTACAATATGCTGCGGACCGGCAGCTTTTTCAGCATCAGCTCCCCGTCGCGCATAATGAGCAGGGTGGGGCGCGTACCGATGTTCTTTAATATGTCGCGGTAGATCTGCAGGTTGGTGGTGAAATTGTTGTTAATAGCGAGCACGAAGTCGCCCGGTTTGAAGCCGGCCTTTTCCGCGGGGGAATTGCGGATCACGTCGGTTACCTCTATCCGGTTGTCTATCAGGTAAAT
>JBQCFV010000213.1:0-3043 GCA_051958695.1 Chitinophaga sp.
GGTTTCCCAGGTGCTGATCATCATGGTGGCGTAACCGAGGTTGAGCAGGTAATACCCGATGAGCAGGATGCGGTTGATGGCGTCGGTAAGGGCCTCGTCCTGCCGCATCAGCGCGAGGATGAACAGCCTGCCATTGCGGTAAAAGCGCCGGCCTACCCAAATGGTAATAAAACCGGTGATAACGAAGTAGATGAGATAAGCCAGCGTGTTCATAGGTTGCTGTTTGATAGCACAAAGCTATTTATAAATTTTTAAATTTCAAAACATTCTTAAATATAAATATTGAAAACGTCCTGTCGGCCCCAAAATAACGCGGCCCGCCCGGAGGGCGCGGCCGTAAATCAATAAATTCTTTCCTGAATTAGCCGATCGATCTTTTCCCGGATATGTTTTAATCATTCAACCCTTTCCCCTCCAGTATCAACGGTATATATTTGTCAATCCGCGCTTCACGGGTCTTTGGTTGCTTCGCAGCGGCAAAATAAAGCAGGTACCCTCTCTGCCGCCCCGGCGTCAACGCCTCGAAAGCGGTTTTCAGCTTTGGCATCTTTTTCAGCCTGGCCTCAAATTCTTCCGCCACCGGAAACTCCGTGCTCTTTTTAAATTCCACTTTCGCGCCGGCTTCTTCCAGCTCCACCGCTTCGTAGATATATGCTTTGAGCACCGGTGCCAGCTTTGTTATTTCGCTGAGCTTTGTAAAACGTATCTGCCGCGCAGCCTGTACGTTTTCGGTCTGTTGGATCAGTATGCCTTCGGGGTCTTTCATCAGCGCGCCTTTAAAAAGCAGCAGCGCGCAATAGTCCTTGAACCCGTGTATCAGCACGATATTCTTCCCCTCAAAGGTATAACAGGGGCAGCCCCACTTCAATTCTTCGACCAGGTGGCAGTCCAGGACGATGCTTCGCAGCTTCGCAAATTCTTTTTGCCATTGCCCTTCTTTCTCAAAAAAGAAATCAACTTTCGGATTCATGCTTTATTTTTTTATAGATCAGGCCGGCGAACGGGCCTTCAGTTTTATAAACGGATTCAGGTTTTAAAAAAGGTCCTGCGGCCCGGTCACACCCGCAGCAGACCGCGGAAAGCCCGGGAGCTGTAATAGGATTGCGCGCCGTTATGATAAAGAAATACCTGGCCGTACCGGCGGTCGCAAAAAAGCGCGCCGCCCAGCTCGCGAACGGCGTCCGGCGTTTTTACCCAGCTGGACGTTTTCGTATCGAACTCCCCGAGCTGCTGCAATTCGCGGTACTGTTCTTCATCCAGCATTTCAACGCCCATCGCCGCGGCCATATCCACCGCGTTGTGTTTGGGTTTGTGCTCTTTCCTGGATTCCTGCGCTTCATGATCGTAACAGGTGTTCCTGCGGCCTTTGGGCGTTTCCGCCGAACAATCGCAAAAGATATATTCGCCCGTTTTTTTATCGTAACCGGTTACGTCCGGCTCGCCTTCGGTGGTTTCCATTTCGTGCAACGACCAGAGCTTTGCAGCCGCGCCTTCCAGCTTTGCTGCTATTTTTTCCCATGCAAGACCTTTATGCCGGCGCATGTTCTTTTCAAAACGTTTTTTTAAAGCGACCAGCAGTTTTTCCTGCTGGTCTGCCGTGAGCTTCTTTTTATGGCTGTTACTCATAACGCTGAAGTTAGGTGTTCCTCCAAAATTAATGAAATTCACATAGCCGTAGCCGCACGCAGCACGGGCACTTTCCGTGAAGCCGGCCTGAAATACCAGGATACGATGATGGCCGCAATGAGCGTCAACGACGGCATAACTTCAACAAACGGCTCTTTCATCACCACATGCGAAACGGCAGCGCCCGACATCACGAAAAAAAATCCTGCATACGCCCATTCTTTCACGACCGGGAACCTTGGCAGTAATATAGCTGCCACGCCCAATATTTTCCAGGCGCCGAGAATGGATAGCATGTACAGCGGATAACCCAGCCGGCTTACTATTTCATTATAACCCCCGATCTGCAGCAATTGCTGTACGCCGCCGGCAAGCATCCCCGAGGATAAAAATATCGTGGCAACCCAGTAGATGATCTTGTTTCTTTTTGACATAGGATATTATTTTAAGGTGGATAAAACTTCCTGTAAACGGTCATGCGCCATATTCACGCCATACTGAAAAGGCATTTTCAGCTGTTTTTCCCGGTGCTCAGGAGACTGGTAGATCACCTGCATGACCAGCCTGCTGGTATCGTCCGTTAATCTTTCAAACTCCAGAAATTCAAGCTGAACGCCGATCTCAGCATTTTCCATCTCACACGTCCGGATGATCTTCTGATCGGGGATAAATTCGTGTATCGTGCCGTTGGCCCGGAACGCTACATTGCCGTCGTAGGTCGTTTCGAACTGGTAGCTGCCGTGTTTCCTGTTTTCCAGCTTCAGCACTTTCGTTCACATCCATTGCTCCAGCAGCCCGGGCTCCTGGTATGCTTTAAAGAGCAGCTCCAAAGGCAGGTCAAATTCCCTTATTATCCTTAATTCCTGTTCGCCTTCTTTGGCGATGATCTTTGTTTTTTGTTCCATCATTATTTGTTTTTGAATTTTTTCATTACGGATTCCAGTTTGTTGAAACGGTCTTCCCATAGTTTGCGGAAAGGTTCCAGGAAATCTGCGATCTCTTTCATTTTTTTTGGATTGAGGTGATAAATAATCTCCCTGCCGTTTTGCTCCTGCTTTAGCAATTCGCATTCGGTAAGGATCTGAAGGTGTTTTGAAACGGTCGGCCGGGCCGTATCAAAATTAGCCGCTATCGTACCCGCCGTCATGGATTGAGAGGCCACCAGCATCAGTATGGCCCTTCTTGTAGGGTCGGCGATGGCCTGGAATACGTCTCGTCTCAGATTCATTATGTAGCTATTTGACTACAAATATACATGTAGTCATTTAACTACGCAAATTTTTTTTCCGGGGAATGATTGCCGCCTGCCAAAATCACAACGCTGCCGGCATGAACGCCTTGTTTTAATTACGGAGATAACACCGTATCTTCCATAACATGCGCTTTACCCGTCGTGAAATAGGCGTGGCCCTGTTCG
>JBQCFV010000214.1:0-6971 GCA_051958695.1 Chitinophaga sp.
GAACGACGTCAAAGCTACGCCCGAGGCCGCAGCCGTGATCGCCGACAAAAAGGTGGACCCTGCTTCCATCAAAGGCAGCGGGGCGCATGGCAAGATCATGAAAGACGATGTGCTGGCTGCGATTGAAAATCCCTGAGTCGCCATCGGCCATGAAATGTTCAGACGAAATGAGCGCCGCGAAAAAATGAGCAACCTCCGCAAAACCGTCAGCCGCAGGCTGGTGGAAGCGAAAAATACCACCGCCATGCTCACCACGTTCAACGAGGTGGACATGACCAACATCATGGCGATCCGCGCCAAATACAAAGAGACCTTCAAAACCTCTCATGGCGTAAACCTCGGTTTCATGAGCTTTTTCACCAAGGCCGTATGTTTCGCCCTGCAGGAGTTCCCCGCGGTAAATGCGTACATCGACGGTGAAGAGCTGGTGTACCATGATTTCTGCGATATTTCCATCGCCGTGTCCGCGCCAAAAGGGCTGGTAGTGCCCGTGATCCGCAACGCAGAAAGCCTCGGCATGGCGGACATTGAGAAAAAAGTAGTGGAACTCGCTACCAAAGCCCGCGACAGCAAGCTGACGATGGAAGAAATGACCGGCGGTACCTTCACGATCACCAACGGTGGCGTGTTCGGTTCGCTGATGAGCACGCCCATCATCAATATCCCGCAATCCGCCATCCTGGGCATGCACAAAATACAGGACAGGCCCATGGCCGTAAACGGGCAGGTAGTGATCCGCCCGATGATGTACGTGGCGCTCAGCTACGACCACCGCATCATCGACGGCCGCGAATCCGTGAGCTTCCTGGTGCGCGTGAAAGACATGCTGGAAAATCCCGAACAGCTGCTGTTCGGTAAAGATCCGGTGAAGGCGCTGCTGAAATTGTAATTACTGTAACCGTATATCGGCAAAGGGGATGTATCAAAGATTCGATACATCCCCTTTTACTTTTACGGCTCGCGTTTGAATATGATCTTCCTGCCGAACTGCGTGATCAGCAGGTCGCCATTAGCCGCCGCAATGGTGCCCGGCGCTTCGTACATTACAAAATTATTGCTGGTGGTGTAGTGCATGCGCATGGGATTGCCGCCGTTTTGCGTAACGTACAGCCTGCCGTTGGTTTCTTTTATTTCCAGGACGATGTTGCGGAATTTGAACTGCCCGAGATATTGTTTCACTGAATCGGCGGGCAACGGTGCGGATGTGACCTTTACGGGGTTGTAAAAATCCTTTTCCCAGCCGTACGTAATGGCAATGCTTTTGGTTACTTCATCGATAATGTCGTAATTATCCGAGTTCACCATCACGACAAAACCGTTCCCGCCCTCCGTGCTGCCATAGTATACGCATCGGAAACCTTCGTTGGCGCCGTTGTGATTGAAGTAACGCCCGCCGTCCGGTATAAACACGCCAAGCGCGGAATTTTTACCGAGATAGGGCGTCAATCTTTTTTTTGTCATCGCCTGGTTCAGCACTTTGGATGATTTGCCTTGTAAAGCCAGCTGCGTTTCGATGATGTATTTCGAGAGGTCGGTAGGGTTCGTCCAGAGACCGGCCGCGGCCATTTCAGGGTATACGTGGTATTTGCCTTCGACGGGGCTGCCGTCCATGCGATAAGCAGTAGCCAGCAGCGGTATTTTGCCCGCAGGGGCGGGTTGTGTGTAGAAGCTGCCTGTCATGCCCATGGGGTCCAGCACTTCTTGCTGCATGTATTGATCGTAAGGTATGCCCGTTACCGTGGTCTCGATGAGCTGCGTAACGGTAATGCCGCCGCCGGAGTATTGGGTTTTCAGGCCGGGTGCGAAGAGGGGCTTTACTTCTTCGGTGTTGGCCGGTTTTTTACCGCTGAGTATCTGCTCCGTGGTAGGTAGCGTTTCACCCGTTTCATACCCGGGAAAACCATGAATGCTCAGGCCTGCCGTATGGCTCAGCAGGTTGGCGATGGTGATCTTTCCCGAATCGGCGGAGGGATGCCAGGTTTTGAGATAAGTGTTGATATCTTCATCCAGGCTGAGCTTGCCGTCCTGCACGAGTTTCAGGATACCCATGCCGTTCAGCGATTTGCTGATGGAGGCCGCCTGGAAGAGGGTTTGCGGGGTGACGGGGACTTTTGCTTCTTTGTCCGCATAACCGTAGCCTTTCGCCCATTCCAGCTTGTAATCGCGTATGACGCCGATGGTGAGGCCGGGAACGTTGTGGACTTTCATTCTTTCTTCGATGTTCCACCGCACCGGTGGTTCGTTCTCGATGCTTACCCAGGCGGCAAGATTGTTTTCCACTTTGCGGATGTTGTCGCTGGGGGATTGGGCTGCGGCCGCGAAGGGCAGGAGCAGCAGAAGGATGAAGAAGCGCATGAGGTTTCAGGTTTTAGGTGTTATAATTTACGAAATAAGTGTGGAAATGCCGGATAAAGCAGCGGTTGTGACGAACTGCCGTCTTTTTCATACGAAAGTGCTGTTAAAAGACGTGGCCGGCCAGCTGCAAAAGCCTTGCGGTCGCAGACCTCAAGGGATTAAGAAGATGCAGCGATGGTTTATTTCCATAAAAGTTTAATGGGGCGGACTTTATTTTTTTCCTTTAAACCCGTCCCGCCCGGCAGCGTCCAACCTGCAAATCCGATTTTATGAGAACGAAGAACCTGGTACTTTACATGATGCTTACCGCCTTTGCCAGCATCAGCTTTTTCACCGCTTCCGCGCAGGTAAGGCCCAAAAAAATTGACCGGTTGGAAGAACGCCGGGACAGGCGGGAAAACGTGCGCGACCGTCGTGAAAACAAGAGTGACCGCAGGGAAGACGTGAGAGACCGGAAGGAAGACCTGCGTGATGCGCGCCACCAAGGCGGTTACCGCGATCGTTTGGAAGATGTGCGCGACAGGCGGGAAGATGTGAGAGACCGTCGCGAGGATGTGCGCGACCGCAGGGAAAATGTGCGTGACCGTCGTGAGAACCGCCGGGACAGGAGGCATTAGGAGCATGAAGGAGTAAGTTTGTCGTATGCTTCCGGTAATGGTATAGGGGGCGCTTGCAATTTGGGATCAGCTATAAATGTTCTTGTTGTATCACCCGACAGCGCTTAGAGATAGGAAGCGCTTCACAAAAGCGTTTCCTATCTTTGCCCCCATGACGCGCTGGGAAAATTATATGAACGCTGCCGTGGAGATCGTTTCGGCGTACGACGGCAGCCTGCCCTTACACCATTACCTGAAGCAGTTCTTCAAAACCCGCCCTCACATGGGCAGCCGCGACCGCAGGCGCGTGCAGCAGCTGGCGTACCAGCATTACCGTCTCGGCAAATGGCAGCAGGAACTGGATGTACAGGAGCGAATATTGCTAGGTGCCTTTCTCTGCGAACAAACCCCCGACCCGCTGCTGGATTTTTTTCAACCAGCATGGAATCAGCGTATAACCGACACCGTTAGTAAGAAGCTGGATTTCCTCGGTCGCCGCTGGGACGCCGCTTCAGCGTTCCCTTTTACCCCGCATCTTTCTAACGGTATAGATGCGAAAGCGTTTACCTTATCGTACCTGCAGCAACCGAAGCTGTTCATTCGCGCAAGGCCCGGTAAAAAGGCCGCCATCCTGCATTCGCTGGATAGTGCAAGCGTAGCGCATGAGCTGAAGGGAGATGCGGTCGCGCTGGCGAATGGCATCAAAGTAGAAGAATTGCTGCCGGACAAAAGCGCGTACGAAGTGCAGGATCTGTCGTCGCAGGAAACCGGCCTCCGCTTTCACGCAAAGCCCGGAGAGCGCTGGTGGGACTGCTGCGCGGCCAGCGGTGGAAAATCCATTCTCCTGCATGACCTGCAACCTTCGGTACGGCTTACTGTAAGCGATGTACGGGCCAGCATTCTCGAAAATCTCCGCAAACGTTTTGCGGAAGCAGGCGTCAGGAACTACGACCTTCGTATGTTCGATCTGACGAAGCCTGTAACGGGTTTAAAGCCGTTCAAAGGCGTCATCCTCGATGCACCCTGCAGCGGTTCCGGTACCTGGGGCCGCACGCCGGAAAACCTGTACTATTTTAAGAAAGAGCGCATCGCGGAGTATGCGGCGCTGCAAAAACAGATCGCGAAACATGTAACGCCGCTGCTGGAACCCGGCGGGGGGCTGGTATACATCACCTGTTCCGTTTTTAAAGAAGAGAACGAAGACGCCGTAGCGTTTCTGCAAAACGAATGCGGGCTGGAGATTGAAGAAAGCGGGGTGATCAAAGGATATGACCGCGGGGCGGATACGATGTTTGTGGCGGTAGGCAGGAAATAAATTGCTTATTTCACCTCTTCCCCTACATGCTTCAACGACTCCGAATTAATACAATACCGCAAACCGCTCGGCGCCGGCCCGTCAGGGAACACATGCCCGAGATGCGCATCGCAGGTATTGCACATCACTTCCACCCGGACCATTCCGAAAGAAACATCTTTTTCGTATTTGATGGCGTTTTCGCGGATGGGCTGCGTAAAGCTCGGCCAGCCTGTACTAGAATCGAATTTGATGGATGAGTCAAAAAGCTCGGTATCGCAGCAGATGCAATTGTATTTGCCCGGCTCATAACGGCTGCACAATTCTCCGCTGAAACGCGCCTCGGTGCCTTTCCTGCGCGTGATCCGGTATTGCTCCGGTGTGAGCTGGGCTTTCCATTCGGCATCGGTTTTTTCAACCCTTTTGTCCGGCACCGGGTTGCCTTTGGTGGCGAAATTCAGCACGTCGTTCCAGTTCAGCATTTGTGTATGGTTTTGGGATGGAAGTTAGTTATTTTTTGGGAATGAAAATCAGGAGACAAACGGCTGCTACAAAGAGTGGAGAGCCATTTGAGTGAAAGTATGCTCATCAGTATTGGACTTATAATAAGTTGGTTTATGTTAATCGATATAATTTTTAAAGGGTCGTACGCAACACTGGATTGGGAATTTTTAAGAACATTGCTGCCCGGAGCCCGGAATGTATATTTCCCGGACCCTGAAACCGCTGAGATGGAAGATTTTAATGAAATAATGGAGGTGATCCGCTCGAATCCCAATGCCTATCTTATAATGGGAATGGATAAACTTGATGTCGACGAAAAAATCGTTCCCCACATATTCGTTGGCTGTCGTCGCGAGGGCGACGAGGTTGAATTTTTGCTCTTCTTTGACTCCAAGGATATAGGTGGAGATACAGAAAAGCAGAATTTTGACTATTTAAGAAAGTGGATGGAAGGAATTCAGAAGAAATATTACTTCAAATATTTTATTTGCAAGATAAATAGCGGAAAGAAAGAGCTGGGAGAATATTATTTTGATAGTTGCGGAACCGGCCCGTTTTACAACGAAATCTAATGTTAACCTGGACCAATAAAAAGGGTAGCAACGGCTTCCCCTCCAATCAATTTACCTCCTGATAATCCCCCCAGCCAGCACATCATCCCCTTCATAAAACACCGCGGACTGCCCCGGCGCAATACCTTTCACCTGGTCGTAAAAATGCACTTTCACGACACCATCCTCCAGGTTGTACACATTCGCCAGCGCACCTTTATCCTTATAGCGGATCTTCACGACAGACTCCATGCCTTCGGACAGATGATCGTATTTCACGAAGTTGAGACCGCCCACTTTCATCTCGCTGCGGTTCAGCTCGTTTTCGTTGCCCAGCACTACGGTATTGGTTTCCGGGATGATCTCGGTAACGAATACAGGGCGGCCGAGCGCGATGTCGAGGCCTTTGCGCTGACCGATGGTATAAAAAGGATAACCTTTGTGTTTGCCGACGATGGTACCGTCAGCCAGCACGAAGTTGCCGCCGTTCACGCGGTCTTCCAGCCCGTCTACCTTGCGTTTCAGGAAACCGCGGTAGTCGTTGTCCGGCACGAAGCAGATCTCGTAGCTTTCGGCTTTTTTGGCCAGCTCGGGGTAACCGAAGTCAAGCGCCATCTGGCGGATCTCGGTTTTGCGGTAGCCGCCAAGGGGCAGCAGCGTGCGTTTCACCACATCCTGGTCCAGCCCCCAGAGCACGTAGCTCTGGTCTTTGGTTTCGTCCACGCCTTTGCTGATCACGCCGCGGCCGTTTTCCACGCGCAGGCGCGCATAGTGGCCCGTGGCGATAAATTCGCAATCCATCGCGTCCGCCCGTTTCATGAGCGCGCGCCATTTGATATGGGTGTTGCAGAGCACGCACGGGTTGGGTGTGCGGCCGGCAATATATTCGTCCACGAAATTATTGATCACAAAGTCGCCAAATTCATCCCTTATGTCTAAGATGAAATGCGGAAAACCATGATGCACGGCCGCTGCGCGGGCGTCATTGAAAGAATCCAGGTTGCAGCAGCCGGTCTCCTTTTTGGAAGCGCCGGCGGTGGCGTAATCCCAGGTCTTCATGGTGATGCCCACCACTTCGTATCCCTGCTCATGCAGCATAAGGGCCGTAACCGTACTGTCAATGCCCCCGCTCATGGCTACCAGCACTTTTCCATGCTTGCTCATCAGCTTATCGATTAAGACCGCAAAATTACTGAAAATCCCGGCAAATGAAGGTGATCGCCGATAGATACTGCCGATACGGTTATAAACCCGCCCAAAACAGCTGTAGATATTTTTTAATAAAACTCAAATTACAACGATTGATATGTGCCTTTCACATAAAATCTTTTGCATTTTATCAAAAAATTGGAATGCTAATTATATATTTATTGCAAATTAGGTATGTTATTTAATAAAATATCCATGCATGCTTCCGAGATTGAATAAGCAACACGTTATGAACAACCCCCAATGGGGCATTACACCTGACTATCTGCAATTTCCTGAAAAAGTACTGCAATTCGGTACCGGCGTGCTCCTCCGCGGGCTCGTTGATTATCTGGTAGACAAGGCGAACAAACAAGACATCTTTAAAGGCCGCATCGTGGTGGTAAAATCCACCGGTGGCGATGCCGGCGCATTCGGCACGCAGGACGGGCTCTTTACCACGCACATCAAAGGCATCGCGCA
>JBQCFV010000215.1:0-2800 GCA_051958695.1 Chitinophaga sp.
GCCAGTTTGTCCAGCTCGGTGGGGGTAACGCCGTCGTCCAGCCCCTGTATCACTTTCTTCGCTACGTCTATTGAATCTACATATTCAGGCGCCAATCCGTAACACAGTTTCTCTACCCTTGCCGTGATCTTGTCGAATTTGACAGATTCCTTTCTTCCGTCTCTTTTTATAACGAACATGGTGTGATGAATTTAACTGGGTGAATAAATATATATCGGGTAATAGTTGTCTCTGATTAAAAGTCTTCGTCGAGGCTGAAGGTCTGCGCTTCCTTGTTGCCCATTACGCCGGATTTCTGGTAGTCGCCCACGCGTTTTTCGAAGAAGTTGGTTTTGCCCTGCAGCGAGATCATTTCCATGAAATCGAAGGGGTTGGCGCTGTTGAACATTTTGCTGCAACCAAGCGCCTGCAGCCAGCGGTCCGCCACGAACTCGATGTATTGTTTCATCAGGTCGGCGTTCATGCCGATGAGGGCGGCGGTCAACGCTTCGGTGATAAATTCTTTTTCGATGGACACGGCGTCGCCGATGATCTCATGCACTTGTTTTTCGCTCATTTTGCCGTTGAGCATGCTGTAGAGCAGGCAGGCAAATTCGCAATGCAGTCCTTCGTCGCGGCTGATCAGCTCGTTGGAGAAGGTGAGGCCGGGCATGAGGCCGCGTTTTTTCAGCCAGAAGATGGAGCAGAAGCTGCCGCTGAAGAAAATGCCTTCCACCGCCGCGAAGGCTACGAGACGTTCCGCGAAAGTGCCGTTCTCGATCCAGCGGAGCGCCCATTCGTCTTTCTTTTTCACGGCCGGTATGGTTTCGATGGCATGGAACAGGCGGTCTTTCTCCACCGGGTCTTTCACATAAGTATCGATCAGCAGGGCGTAAGTTTCGGAGTGGATGTTTTCCATCATGATCTGGAAACCGTAGAAGCAGCGGGCTTCGGGTATCTGCACTTCGCTCATAAAGTTCACCGCCAGGTTTTCGTTCACGATGCCGTCGGAGGCGGCGAAGAACGCGAGCACATGCGTGATGAAGTGGCGCTCGCCGTCGTTCAGCTTCGCCCAGTCTGCCAGGTCGGAGCTGAGGTCCAGCTCTTCGGCCGTCCAGAAGCTGGCTTCATGACGTTTGTATTGTTCCCAGATCGCAGGATAATTGATAGGAAGGAGCACGAAACGGTCCTTGTTGTCTTTCAATAAAATTTCATTCTCGTTACTCATAACAATTTTTTATACGGTTAACTACCTGTTAAGCGGCGGTCGTTTCGTTACGTAAGGGAGACGGCGGAGCGTTATCCGGTGAGGAAGTGTTTCATCCTGGGGTCGGGCTCGCCATAACCTTATTTCGCGAAGGTTTTGACAAATACGTTGAACTGGCAGGTCTCCTGGCTTTCCCTTGCCGGGCGGGCCTTCCCATTCTCTTTTTGGGAGAACAGTGGCATTTTTAAAAGCGTCCGGCATATAGGGGATCACAGTAGCGCGTCTGCTCGTGAATTACACACGATTCCCTATTAATTCTAACACGTTTTGAGAACGTATGAAGCCAGTACAACGACGTCAAGAACTGTTGCAAATATATTGATCAAAGCACCCCCTCATACATATAAGTTGCCCACAGGTGTGGATAAAGATTGTGAACATTTTGGGAAGATAGCAGGGGCGCGCCATTCACGCTATCCACAACTAAATGCAGGTATTTGGTATGAATAAAAAGTAAAATGTGTTGGAAGTCTGGCACGTATTAGCACGTGTAAAATGTGTGGTGGAATTTGCGCTGAAAAACAGGGAATTATATCCTCGGCACCTTGTTGAGGAATTTCTTCCGGATCACATCCTGTACGGGAATGCCGTCTATCTTGCTTTCCAGCCAGCTCACGATGTCCAGGTACAGGTAGCTCCTGCGCTCGTAGGGATTTTTCGCGATCACTTCCAGCCTTGCTTTCAGCTCTTTGAACGCGGTGCGCAGCGCCTTGGGATTGGCGTACATATTTTTGCGGAGGAACTTCAGTATTTCTTCCATCACCTGGCTAAGGTCTTTGTTCTTGGCGATGAAATGGTACACGGATTTGATGAGGTATTCCACCAGGCTGTAATTTTCCAGCTCGTAATGGGCGATGAGATGGAGGATGCGCGCGAAACACTGGATGTCTGCCCGCAAATTACCGATGCGCAGATGGATGATCTTGTTGAGATAGACGATGGCGTTGTTGTTGTCGCCGCTGCCGAAGTACAGGCAGGCGATCTTGTAATAGAACACGAGCACGCGGTGCTGGTCTACGGTGAGCTGGTGCTCCGATATCTGGCATTCCACCTCGCCTACCAGCTTCAGCCCTTCGGAAAAAGTGCCGTCGAGGAAGTGCCGGTTGATCTTGCCGGTGTACAGGTATACGAACGCGGAAGTGCGCGTGTTCTCGTTCAGGCTTTCCGCTTTATCGATGATAAATTCCTCCATCTGGGCCAGCACTTCGGTGAACTTCTCGTGGTTCATCGTATGGAAATGCGCCGTGAGCAGGTTGTGCATGGCCTTGATGTAAAGGTCCACGTCCATATCGCGCAGCGAGGGGTATTCGGCGAACAGGTCCACCCACTTCTGCGTATACCGGTAATACATCACGAAATCCTGCAGGATATAATAATACCAGCAATACGCCTGGTACAGGTAGATACGTTCGTAAAAGCTCATGCTGCCCTGCGGCACGGGCGGCAGGTTGGACTCGAAAAAGCTCTTCAGCATCATGGAGTCCTTTTCGTCGCGCGCATGGCCCAGCTTGAGGTACATGCCGTACATGCGCAGCGCCAGCGTGCTCAGCCTGC
>JBQCFV010000216.1:0-9599 GCA_051958695.1 Chitinophaga sp.
GAGCACGACTCGCCGATCGCCACCCGGGCGTGGGTTGGTCCGGCAAGGGCCGACAGCACCACGAACTTTGCATCCGTGTCTGCGGTTATCAACTTCGCTACGGCATGCATACGTTCCGGTTTGCCAACGGAGGTACCGCCAAATTTCAAGACTTTCATTTATTACAGTATATATTTCTTAAAAATCGATTTTCAATTTCATCGCCACTTCTCCCAGGTCTTTCACCACGGGGCCGAGCACCGGGATACCCGTTTTTATGCGCTCCGCCTGCATTTCCCGCTCCGGGTCACCGGGGATCAGGACTTTTTCGTGGCCTTCCGCCGTGGCGGCGCTTCTGAAACGGTTGATCCAGGTGTCCATATGCGATTTAAATTCTTCCGCCGGGCGGAATGCGTCCACCCTCATGGCGCCGAAGAAATGTCCCAGCCCTTTCCCTACCGGATCGTCCGGCAGCGGCAGGAAACTTACGAATGGCGGCGCCCAGGGGCCGTAATTGGCGCCTGAAAGCACGGCCGAAAATATATCAACTATCGATCCCAGGCAATACCCTTTGTGGCTTCCATGTTCACGGTCGCCGCCCAGCGGCAGCAAAGCACCGCCGCTTTTCAGTTCGCCGGGGTTCGTGCTCGGCACGCCGTTTTTGTCCTGTATCCAGCCCAGCGGGGCTTCCTGCTCTTTCCGTTGCAATATCTCCAGCTTGCCGTTGGCAGCTGTTGTAGTGGCAAAATCGGCTACGAAAGCGGGCTGAGTGGCCGCGGGGATCGCTACGGCGATAGGATTCGTGCCGAGCATGCGTTCCGTGGCAAAGGTGGGCGCCACCAGCGGACTGGCGTTGGTCATGGCCATACCGATCATATCCTCGGCAAGCGCCATCATCGCATGATAACCGGCAATGCCAAAATGATTCGAATGACGGACGCTCACCCAGCCTGTTCCCGCTACGCGGGCTTTATCGATGGCTACCTGCATGGCGAAAGGCGCCACTACCAGGCCAAGACCGCTATCACCGTCCACCACCGCGGTGCTGGGCGTTTCATGCACAATTTTGATGTCTGGCAGCGGGTTGATGCGGCCGGCCTCCCACAAACGGACGTAGCCCGACAGCCGGGCAACACCATGCGAATCGATACCGCGAAGGTCCGCGGACAACAATACGGTGGCGGCCAGTTGCGCGTGTTCAGGCGTACAGCCGATCTTCAAAAATACATCCCGGGTAAAAGCGTGCAGATGTTCGTAAGGAAAAATTTGCTCCATTTATAATTATGCCTGTGCAGTAGGCCCTCCAAAGTTCATGGGAATGGAAACCGGCTCCTGGTCCTGGATAGTACCGTGCGCGGACTCGTATTTCTTGATATTGTCCACCAAAGCCTTCATCAGGCGTTTGGCATGCTGCGGGGTAAGTATGATGCGGGATTTGACCTTTGCTTTTGGCAAACCGGGCATCACATTGATGAAATCAACCACAAACTCCGAAGGGGAATGCGTGATAATGGCCAGATTATCATACGTTCCGTCTGCGATTTCTTCACTCAGCTCAATATTCAGCTGCTGCTGCTCATTTTGATTTTCCATTATATGTGGTTTAACGAGATACAAAAATAGAAAAAGAGGTGCCAATTCAAGCACCTCTTTTTTTTATTATGGCCAGTTTTGTAATAATTCCGGATCTCCCGCCCGCTTTTCAGCAGGTTTCGGACCCGGAATTATAACTCGGGAGCGTTGCCTATTTATCCCACCAAACGGGGGTGGACAGCTCGTCCGGCCCTTGTGCGGCCAGCGCGGCATCGTAATTGGCTTTGTTCAGGTCGCGTTCCGTACCGATATAACATTGCCTGCGGGGTATTTGTCCGCCGACATTTACGGCATCGGGAGCGGGCTGCAGCACGGGATAACCGGTCCTGCGCCATTCCGCCCAGGCTTCGTAACCGTTGCCCAGGTAGAAGTTCAGCCACTTCTGCGTTTGGATGCGTTCCAGCTTCACCGCAGCGGTCTGAATGGGCGTGAGGATCACGTTCAGACCGGCCTGGTAAGCGGCGATGTCAACTTCTGCAATGGTTTCACCGGCCAGCGCATGCCATTTCTCCAGGGAAGCGGCAATGCCATTGTTATACCATTCTATCATCGTGGCGTCGCCGCCGGGTATCCAGCCGATGAGCGCAGCTTCCGCCATCATGAAACAGGTTTGCGCATAAGTGGTGAGCGCCGCGGGGAAATCCTGCGCGGCCGGCGTGGTGCCTATCAGGCTGTAATCGCCGGCGGTATACTGGTGATTGATACCGTAGGGTACGCCTTCGTAAGTACCGGCCGCATTTGCCGGGGAACGGGCAAAGATGGAAATGCGCGGATCGCCCAGCAGCTTCAGCTTGTCGATCATCGTTTTGCTCACGCCGTAATCGTAACGGCTGCGGTAGTTGGTATACCAGGGACTCTCGAAAGCCTGTACGGCCTGATACGGGAATGCCGCATCATCCGCATTCGTTTCCATCAGGCCTGCGGCCACTGCTTCCGCAAAAGCGGCCTTGCCTGCGGCGGCTTCCGAGGTGCCGGAAAGACGCAGCGCAACGATGGCGCGAAGCGTATTGGACCAGCGCTGCCATTTGTCGGAGTCGCCGTCGAACAACGGATCGTTGGGCATGGACTCGGTAATCTGCGCGGACGCTTCTTTAAATTCCTTCAGCAGGTCCAGGTAAATGTCTTTTTGCGGCGTGAAGGAAGGTTTGGTATTGGCGGAGCCTTTGAGCGCATCGAAATAGGGAATATCGCCCCAGCGGTCCGTCATGGTAAGCATGAGGAAACCTTTCAGCACACGGGCATGCCCGATCTGGTTGTCGTTCGGGCTATTGTCCAGCACGGCTTTGGTGCCTTTGGTAGCCGGGTCGGTATTCATTTCGATGATGCGGGTAAGGTCCATCAGCGGGCCTGAATAGATCCCGTTATAGCTGTATTCCCGGTTGAAGTAACGGGATTCGTTGTTGTAAATAAATTCGGACAAATGCTGCACGTAAAGAACGCCGCCTGCCGCGTTGTTGAAGCCGCCGATACCGATCACGGCGCTGCCGAACAGGAACTGGGTACTGGGCTGAGCCGCCTGGTTGGGATTCTCGTTGAGATCCCCGAAATCCTTTTTACAGGATACGGTGCCTGCCAGCATTGTTCCCAGCATCACCGCAGCCGTTATATGTTTTAACCTGATGAGTTTCATATCTTCTACGGTTTTGTGTTTAGAAAGTAACTTTTACATTGAAGCCGATGGAACGGGTGCCGGGCAACTGTCCGCCCTCAAGCCAGGAAGATTCCAGCTCGGAAGGATCGATGCCTTTGGTGGCGCTATGTATCAGCCAGAGGTTCTGACCGATCACCGCTACGTTCACGCCTTTGAACGGCGTGTTGGTCAGCATGCGCGTGGGCAGCGAATAACCGATGGCCAGTTCGCGCAGTTTCACGTAAGAGGCATCGTAGGTCCAGTTTTCCCAAAGCGAGAAGAGGTAAGACTCATAGAGGTCCTTGGTATCGGCGTATTTTTCATTGGGTTTGCCGGTGCTGGCGGTGATCGCGTCCAGCTTGATACCGCCGCCGTCTTCAACGGGGTCGCGTTTGGGATTGCCTTTATCGTTCAAACCGACTGTTTCGGCAGCAAGGCCGGAGCCGGACATAAACATCTTGGAAATGGAGGTGAACTTGCCGCCTTTCTGGAAGTCCAGCGAGAAGTTGAGCGAGAAGTTCTTGTAATAAACCCCGGAAGCCACGCCACCCGTCCAGTCAGGCGTTACGTAACCGAGCTCAACGCTGTTGTTCAGCAAGGGATAACCATCGTCGTCCACCAGCATTTTGCCGGTTGCTTCGTCACGCTGGAAGCCGCCGCCCATGATAAGGCCATAGGAAGAACCTTTTTTGGCGTTGAGGGAAACACGGGGCGAACCCACAAAACCGAATGACAGCGAGGAACCGTCAAGCGATACCTGCAGGTTGTCTACATCCGGCGCAATGGATACCACGGTGTTTTTCATGAACGCGAAGTTCACGTCGATATCCCAGCTGAAATCTTTCATCTTCAAGGGAGTAGCGCCAATCGTAAATTCCCAGCCTTTGTTGACCATTTCACCTGCGTTGATCTTGCGGGCGGAATAACCGGAAGAGCTGGGCACGGTCACGTCTACGATCTGGTCCACGTTCCTGCGATAGAAGTAGTTCACATCGACCCTTGCGCGGTTGTTGGCGAACTGCAGTTCCGTACCGATCTCATAGCTCGTTGAAAGCGCGGGGCGGAGGCTGTCGTTGGGTCTTGTATTCGGCACGCTCATGCGGGAATAGGAGGTTCCGCCTTTCGGGAAGTTGCTGCCGAGTGCGAACGTTTCCTGGATAGTGTAGGGATCGGTGTCCGTACCCAGGCGGGCAACGGACGCGCGCACTTTACCAAAGCTAAGCCAATCGCGGGTATTGAGCAATTCGGTAAATACGAAAGATCCGCTCAAACTTCCGTAAACGTAGGAGTTGTTGAACGAAGGCAGGGTGGATGAAATGTCGTTACGGATAGTCGCGTCCAAATACAACATATCCTTATAACCCACGCCCACATAGCCGAACAGCGAGTTCACCTTCCGTTTCTCGATGTAGTTGGAAGTTGATTTCTCATCGACGGAGTTGCTCACGTTATACACGTCGGGCAGGATGAAACCGCCTGCCGTAGCGGATGTTACACGATAGCGGCTGCGCGTGTTCAGCTCGCCCCAAACGCCTGCGCGTGTAGAAAAATCGCCGAACGTTTTTTCATATTCGAGGTTGCCGAGGTATGAAACTTCCGTCAGCTTGTCTTCGTAGGTGGAGAAAGACGGCGGGTTCAGCGTATAGGAAGCTACGCGGTTGTCGCCGGTGTAATTGCGGAAAGTACCGCGTCCGATAACGCTGGCTTTGAGCCCGTTCATAAAGTTATAGCCGAGGGTAGCCTGGCCGTATACCGTCTGGATGTCGTCCTGGCGGATGTTTTCGTTGGCTTCGGTATATGGGTTGTCCCAGTACTTTGGCGTTACGTTGGTAGGACTGGTGATGTTCCAGCTGCGGAAGATGCCGTCCTCCCTTTTGTAATATTGTTTGAGTTTGTCTATTTCGAGGTTACGGTGAAACCAGTGGTTGAAAGAGCCGGTCGTGTGTGTGCTGTACCCTTCACGCGGACCGTTGAACAGGCGTTCGTACACATAGTTGATATTGGTGGTGAGGGTGAGTTTGTCCGTCATGTTCAGGCTGCCGTAGTAGGAAAGCCAGTTCTTTTGCTGTTTGGAATTGGGGATAACGCCCGTGCGGGACAGGTTGGTAAAGGAGATGCGGTTGCTCATCACGTCGTTGCTTTTTGCAAAAGCCACGGTGGTGTTGTTGGCAACGCCGGTGTTGAAGAAGTCGCGCACGTTATCCGGTTGCGGAACAAAAGGTTTCTGGATGCCGAAATCCGACGCGTTCACGGTCGGGTCCCAGGCGTACCAGGGAGCGTGCATGGTACCGTCCATGCGGGGGCCCCAGCTTTCGTCCACGGCGTAGTTATAATATTTGGCGCCATCCAGCTTGGCGAGCGCGGGATCGTGCGTGCCGGCCACGTAGTTGAACGTGCGCCAGTCCTGCGAGCTACCGCCGCCGTATTCGTTCTGGTAGTCGGGCAGTACGTATACCCTCTCGAAGGTGGTGGTGTGGTTTACGGTAAGACCGATGCCGCCGCCGGCTGATTTTTTGGAAGTGATCACCACGGCGCCTTCGGAAGCGCGCTGGCCGTAAAGCGCCGTTGCGGCGGGGCCTTTCAGCACGGTGAGCGAAGCCACATCGTCCGGGTTGATGGCGGTGCTCGGTGTGATAACACCGTCTACCACGTATATCGGGTTACCGCCGGTGAGGTTGTTTACACCGCGCAGGCGGATCTGCATGGTACCGAATTTTGCGCCTGAACCGCCGCGAAGCTGCACGCCTGCTACTTTACCGGCGATAGCGGTATTGAGGTCTGCTTGTTTCGTTTGCGTGATCTTGTCGGATTTGATCTCCTGTACGGAATAACCGAGCGATTTTTTCTGGCGGCTCATGCCAAGGGCGGTTACCACCACTTCTTCAAGGCTTTTGGAATCCGGTGCCAGCGTAACATCAAGGCTGGAGAGGCTTCCAAGCGGGACTTCTTTGGCGAGATACCCAATGCTGCGGAAGATAAGGATGACGTTGGTACCGGATACGGACACGGAGTATTTCCCGTCCTGGTCAGCAGTGGTTCCGGAAGTAGTGCCTTTGATCTGGATGGTGGCGAAGGCAACGGGAGAACCGTCTTCTCCCACTACCTTCCCCGTCACCTGGCGTTGCTGGGCGAATGCCAGACTGACGCTCACCATCATCATGGTGATGAACAGTAAAGCTTGTTTCATAAAAAAAGATTCAGATTTTGGATGAGAAACTTATTGAATAAAGAAGGCGGAGGAATAAATGATCATACGTTTTACGTCATAGTCGCAGTTTTGATTTTGCTGGTTGTAGAATATTGTTTAACGGTTTAACTTGTCCTTTTTTCATACAGGTATTATAGATGAAGGCCGGTAAAATGCAATAGCTTTCCGCTTTAAAAAATTCAAGATTTTTTCAAATGCAAATCAGGTTCCCGGGTCGGAAAAATGTTGGACAGGTAAAGAATGGCAGTCTTGTACCGTTGTACTTGTTTGTTGTTGATGTTTACGAAATGGCTAACTAGTCCATGCTCGGATTTAGATTTAGATTTAGTTCGATTTAGAAATTGACCTTTTTTCTATAGCTTTTTTTAGTTTTCGCTAGTTAAGCATTGTCAGGATATAAATGGTAAGCAACCGCTACTGATCTTGGATGTTATTTATATTCATTTTGGATGATAGCCGTAAGTTAGTAATTTATTTCACTTCACCATCACGAGGGGTTAAACTTTTGTTAAAGGAGCCACTTGATAAGTTTACAATTGTCTGAAGATCAGCTATCTACAATCGCAAAAAAAGGTGAAAAATTTTTCACCCCTGGTCTTGCCGGTGTCACCAAATGAATTGCAGCTGCATTAAAATACTGGTTTTCTTCTCTCCTTTTATAGTCTCCAGCCCGCTGCCGATAAGCTCCCTGCCCGGGTATACCGTACGTTGCCAGCGGCACCACAACGCCAGCGCGGCGGACACCCTGTACTGCAATTGTGCATGCCCGTTATATCCCCTGCCCGAAAACCTGGACAGCGACTGATCGCCGGGGAAACCCATCGACGCGAGGTACAAGCCTTCGGTTTCCGCCGTATCGAACCAGGTGTAACCTCCGCTCAATTTCCAGCGGCCGAGCTTTGCATTGACCTGATGGTACATCAGCCAGCTTTCCGCGCCTTCTCCGAAGGCCGCCCGCAGCCGGCCGTTCCAGGTTACCTTATCATTGACGGGCAGGCGGGCTCTGGCGCTGACCCGGTGTTGGCGGGGGTTTCTCACCACTCTTTGTTTGAGTGGTGGAGCGATCACGTTCTCCGGGGAGCTCGCGTAGCGATAAGTCAGGCTCAGCGTGGATTTTTTATCAGGCAGCCATTGCAGGAACAGCAGCGCGTCCGTTCCTTCTGACGGTGCACTCATGCGGTATTTCAGCCAGGGAAAACGGAACACGTCCGCATATGCCGCTACCGTCCACTTTGATCCCCACTTTAACTGCAGGCCCGTGTACATGCCGTTCTCGTTGCCCGGCGTGCTGCTTTCACCGAAGGCGTTCCCATACATGCTGCGGTAGGCGGCATGTTCGTAGCGGTATAGTAGAACGAGATCGGCTCTCGTGCCCAGTGCTGCCAGCAATCCCTGCAACACGGCCGGATGCCCGCGGCCGTCTACCGCCGCTTCCCCGAACCAATGCAGGTTGCGCCAGCCAAGCGAATGGTCCATACTTGCATTAAACACCCGCTTTCCTTTCAAAGCGTATAGCTGGTAAGGCTTGTCACCTTTTTTTAGTGGATGTGAGTATTGCTGCGCAAGCGCGTTGAAGGCGATATGCCCATGCCTCGCGCTCCATTTCAATACCGCCCCCACGGTATATTGCCGCATATTCCCCTGCAAGGCCTTTTCTGAGGGAGTGCGGTGATAACCTGCGCTGGACAATGTTCCTTCTTCATAAATATTTTCTGTTTGGGCCTTTTCTTCCGGCCCTCCCACTCCGGCTTCTATGGCGCCCTGACTTTCGCTCGCTCCTGCCGCTCCTTCCTCTCCTTCCTCTCCTTCGCCTTCACCGGTATCACCGGCGGTATCCGTATTCCCGATTCCTCCGTTATTATTGGTTTCACCAGCGTTTCCTGTTTCGGCTGCACCACCCTTTCCCCCGCCCGACGAATCCACTTGCAGGCTCAACCTCCCATCCAGCCGGCGGGCGGCTGCGAAACCCGTCACGCTCCAATTCCCCGATTCCCACGTTACCCCTGCGCCGCGATAAAAATAAAATTCCCCTGCCGAGGCATACGGCCGCAAGACCTCGCTTTCTTTTTTTACCAGCATCACCGCAGCGCTTTTGCCAAATGAAAATCCCTGCCACTGTATCAGCCCCTGCCCCATGTTCACCGTAAAATCTCCCAACGCCAGCGTCTTCACTTTTCCCAACCGCTGTAAAAACAAATGAAACCCCAGGTGATCGCCCAGCCACGGCGCTCCTTTCCGCAACCAGGTTTCCCCGGCATCTTTCTCCATTACTACGCCCCAGCTCGCATATTTGCCAAAACGGTACCGGTACCGCCACATCATTTTATCCGCGCTGCCCAGGTAGCGCACCGCTTCTTCACTGCTGCGCAGGTAGCCTTCGGCATGTTCCAGCGTCCGGCCGTAACGCAGCTCCAGCTGGTGTTTCCCGCGGCGGATATAATCTTTCAACGTATAATACGGCTCCAGTCCGCTGCCCGCCGTTACATATGGCAGCGACGAACGGATCAGCGGCAGCTCAAACCCCGGCACGGCCTGCAACTCATAGATGGACACCAGCAGCCCAAGCGTTTCACGATATTGCAGGAACGCGTTCACCTGGAACACGTCCAGCAAACCCAATCCATGCAGCGCCGAGGCATCCGCCGTGTTTAAATTCAGCTTCCGGCGCCGGTAGGCCGCCAGTTCCTGGTATTGCTCGTCATTCTCCTGCGATGCCGCCTCTTCTTCTCCCGTTCTTTCCAATTCGCGCCCTGCGCTTTGTTCCCATAACATTTCCAACGGGTACTCCTCTTCCTGCCCCCATACTTTCACCTGCACCAGCAGCAGCGCCGCCATTATCATCATTCCTTTCCCCATACCCATAATATGCCCGGTGTAATGCCCAGGGTTTGATGAAAACTTCCCGTCACTCCCAACCTCCAATTCGCTCCGCCATACCCGACACCTGCAAACTGGTACACCGGCTGCGTAGCCCAGCCGCCCATCACCACAAAACGTTTCACCGGCCGGTAAACACCCAGCACACGTACCGCCAGCGGCCGGCCGGCCTCTTTCCGCAAAGCCGCCTCCAACCGCACCTGCGCCGATGCCTGGTACCCAAGGGTTACGCTGCTGGCCGCATCGTCACCATGCGGATGATATAAGTGCAACCCCATCTTGAGCTTCGGGCTCAGCTGCCAGTCCAGCCCC
>JBQCFV010000217.1:0-6739 GCA_051958695.1 Chitinophaga sp.
CGGCAAGGGTTACGGCAACAACGATTATTTCTACCTGCTCACGGACGACACCTCGCTGCAGCGCAACGACCGGAAAAACGGCAACTTCAACATCCGTTCGAACATCCATTTCCGCCAGCCCCTGGAAAACGGAAAATATTACGATCTCAGCGCCAGCGCGGAAGTAGGCGGGGGCACGAACCTCAACCTGGCCACGCGCAAGAACGTGAACGATTACGAGCTGCTGCCGGCGCCGCAGCTGTCCACCGACTATTCCAGCTTCAAACAGAACTACGCCGCCAACGTATCCGTCGGCAAACGCAGCCGCAAGCTGGGTTACAACTTCACCGGCCGCCTCGGCTACAACGGCAACAAATCAGAGGAACTGTACGCAGGCAACCGTTTCAACAACGAAACGTACGAGGTGCGCAGCTCCATGGGCCTCAATTACAGCCCCTGGAAAGATCATATGGCAAACCTGCGGTTCAATCCCGGCGTCCAGTACTTCAACCAGATGGCGCTGCTGGACTCGCTGCGGAACCCCGTGCCGTTCAAATACACGAACTTCTCGCCCGGCTTCAATTTCCAGTACGATTACAAACAGCAGCAGCTCACGTTCAACTTCAACCGGAACATGGACCGGCCTTCGCCCGACCAGCTGAATCCCTTTGTGAACACGGCGGACAGCTTCAACATACGCACCGGCAATCCCAACCTGCGCCCTTCGTTCTCCAAGGAATACCGCATGGAATACATGGCGCAGATCCAGCGCCACCAGGTGAAAGTAGGGATCGAAATGGAAGACGCGAACGACATCATCAGCCGCTACACCAAAGTGGAATATATCAACGACAGCACCATCATCAACACGAGCACTTATGTGAACCTCGCGTCGCGCAACGACAAGAGCGCGTACCTCACGCTCAATTCGCACTTCTTCAGGGCGCTGGGCAATAACAAAGGCTCGTTCAACATGAATATCAGCGGCGGCTTGCGGTACTATGAGACCGTGACCGACGGCGGGGAGGAAGGCAAGGAAGCGGTGAGCGAAAAGTTCGCGAACATTTCCGGCTGGACGTCCAACCTCACCGTGTGGGCCGCGTACCGCATCCGCGTATTCTCCATTTCGGTGAACGGCCGGTACAACGGACCGCGTTATTATTCGCAGGGTATGCGGGCGGCCCGCTTCAACAGCGGGCTGAAGGGACAGGTGAACCTTTTCCAGCGCAAGCTGAACGTGGCGTTTACCTGCGAAAAACATTTCGGTTCCACCGTGCGGAACTTCTACGAGCTCCCCAACACGTACGAACAATATTCCAACAACCGCCGGAACGTGCGTTACTTCAGCCTGAACGTGACCTACAACATCCGCAAGTTCACCAAGCTCGGCGAGAAAGGCCCGAAAGATTACGAGAAAGAAGAAAGATACTGATCACGCCATCATGCGCGATTTCAGCTCAAGGTACTTGTTCACCACGTCCACCGTCAGGTGTTCGGGCGTGGTGAGCAGGGCCATGATGCCGCATTGCGCCAGCTCTCTCACCATCTGTTTCTTTTCATGCGCGAACTTTTGCGCGATCACCTGGATGTAGATCTCTTCCACCCCTTCCACCTGTTTTTCATTCAGCTTTTTGATCTCGGTGTTCTCAAAGAACACGACGAGGAGGAGATGGTATTTCGCGATCTGCCGCAGGAAAGGCAGCTGGCGGTGCAGGCTGGTGAGGGATTCGAAATTGGTGAACAATATCAGCAGCGAACGTTGCGAGAGCGACGCGCGCAGGTGCACGCCCAGCCGTTCGATGTCGCTTTCCGTCCAGGCGGTGGTTTGGGCGTAGAGCTGTTCGAGTATTTTGTTGAGCTGTACTTTTTTGCTGCTGGCGGGCAATACTTCCGTCTGTTTGCCGGTGAAGGTCACCAGCCCTGCTTTGTCCCCTTTGCCGAGCGCCACGTTGCTGAACACCAGCGAGGCGTTCACGGCGTAATCGAGCAGCGAGAGGCCGCCGAAGGGCATTTTCATGTTGCGGCCTTTGTCTATCACGCAGTACACCTGCTGGGAGCGTTCTTCCGTGAAGTTGTTCACCATCAGCGTACCGCGGCGGGCGGTGGCTTTCCAGTTGAGGGTGCGCACATCGTCGCCGCGCGTGTATTCCTTGATGTGGTCGAACTCTATGCTATGGCCCAGCACGCGTTTGCGGTGCACGCCCATTTCGCTCAGCTTGTGTTTGATGGAGAACAGCTCGTAGTTGCGCAGCTGTACGAAGGAAGGGTACACTTTCACGGTCTTTTCCGCCGTTTCGGTATAACGCCGCGTTACCAGGCCGAAAGCGCTCCGCACGTACAGGTGCAGGCGGCCGAATTGGTATTCGCCTCTTTCCACCGGGCGCAGCGAATACGCGAATGTTTTCTCTTCGCGGGTGGCGAGGCTGCCTTTGATGGAAAAATTCCGTTGCTGGAACTGGAAAGGCAGCTCGTCCACGATCAGGATGTGTACGGGGAAAGTGTAGCCGTTGCGCACATGCAGCTCTACCGCGTTCTCGTCTCCGTTGCTGAAGCGGTCGCTCATGCGGCGCTCCGCGCTGATGGCGCGGCGGGAAATATACAGCAGCGCAACGTCCAGCAGCAGCAGGGCGGCGCACACTACCAGCGCGGTGCTGGCCACGTGGAAGAACACCGGTATAAAAAAGGCGGTCACGAATAAAATAATGACGGCGCCGAGCGACAGGTAAAACCGGTTGCTGAGAAAGAATGATCTGAAAAACCCGTTTGGTCCTTTCATGTTATCTGGGTACTTCTACGGCTTTGAGTATTTCCGCGATGATCTCGTCCGGCGTGATGCCTTCCATTTCGCGCTCGGGTGTGAGCACGATGCGGTGGCGCAGGATGTGGGGAAGGATGTACACCACATCGTCCGGCGTTACAAAATCGCGGTTGTTCATAACGGCCACGGCCTTCGCGCAGTTCATCACCGCGATGGACGCGCGGGGCGAAGCGCCGAGATAGATGCTCTGGTTCATGCGCGTTTCGTGCACGAGGGCGGCGATGAACTGCAGCAGTTTTTCTTCCATCACCACTTCGCGCACTTTCTGCTGCAAACGGATCACGGTGGCGGCGCTCACTACAGGCTGCGCCTGCGCCAGCATCTGGTGCTGGCCGCCTTGTGTGTTGGCCGCCTGCAGTATCTCTATCTCTTCCTGCAGGGCAGGATATTTTACTTCTATCTTAAAAAGGAAACGGTCCAGCTGCGCTTCGGGCAGGCGGTAAGTGCCCTCCTGCTCGATAGGGTTCTGCGTGGCCACTACCATGAACGGCTGGTCCAGCTGGTGACTTTGCCCGTCGTTGGTGATCTGGCGCTCTTCCATCACTTCGAACAGCGCGGCCTGCGTTTTGGCGGGTGCGCGGTTGATCTCGTCGATGAGCACGATGTTGCCGAAGATGGGGCCTTTTTTGTATTCGAACTCCTTGCTTTGCGGGTTGAAGATGGAAGTGCCCAGCACGTCTGCCGGCATCAGGTCCGGTGTGAACTGGATGCGGGAGAACTTTGCGTCGATGGTGCTGGCGAGCAGCTTTGCCGCGAGCGTTTTGGCCACGCCGGGCACGCCTTCTATGAGAATGTGGCCGTTGGCGAGCAGGCCCGCGATGAGCAGGTCTGTCATCTCGTGCTGGCCTACGATCACTTTGCCGATCTCCGCTTTGATGGCCGCAATCGCTTCGTGCAGCTCGCTGAGGTCCGTGCGGGGCTCAAAGGTGTTTATTTCCATTAGTTCGCTTTTAAATAGAATTGATAGATGCTGTTATAATATTCCTGTAATTGGTCGTCGCTGAAACTGTCCGACAGCCTTACCTGCACCGCCATGCCTATCAGCCTTTCCACCGATTCGCGGGAGTGGCCGCTTTTGCGCGAGAGAGCGGTCACAAATTCCGCGTTGAGCGCGCCGGTGTTCAGGTAATAATGCTGCCGGATATAATCCAGCAGGTGCGTCGTCATTTTATTCGCCAGGTTCAGGTTGTTATGATGCTGGTAATACAGTTTGCCGAGGGTTTCCGCAAAGTCCAGCGAATTGTTCGCCAGTACGGGTTTTGGCGGGATAAGCCGCTGCCTGCGTTTGCTTTCGAACAGTACGTACAGCAGCAGCAGCGCTACGGAAAGGAACAATGCCCAGCGCAACGACTGATGCCGCAGCAGCACCTGCCAGTTGGAAAAATCGCCGCGCTGCGGGCCGTGCTGGTATTTGTAGAACTCGTCCCAATAAACATTTGGCGGGTATTCCGGAAGATACGCCATTTGCAGCTCCAGCGCCCGCATGTTCCCTTTTATCATCAGGAAATAATTGGTCCAGGTCATGGGGTTGAGCATGACGAATACCTGCCCGTTGCCGTAGGGTATCCTGAAAAAGTTCGGCTCGTGGTCTTTGTTGGTGCCCAGCGTGGTGATGATGCCCGAATCGGGCGCCGCCAGCGAGCTGTTGAACTGGATGCCGGAGGAAGTAAAAACGGTATCGGGGCCGAAGTTGGGATTGGAAAAATGCTGCGTAACGTGCGCCGGTCCGTAAGGGTCTTTCGTTTTTTTCACCCTGAACCCGAAGGTGGCTTCGAGCAAAGAATCCGTTTCTTCCACCGCTATAAAAAGCTTGTTGCCTTCGCTCACGTATTCCGACATGGCCGCCACGTCCTTCTCGCTCAGCCAAAGACGTTCGGCCACGATGATGTATACGTTGTTCGTCGTTTTCAGACCATCCGTTCTTTCGTATGTTTTGGCAAAAGGCCGGGTGACGGTTTTGGGTTTGGCCTGTTTAAAAAAATGCTGCATCACTTTGAAAGGCACGTAGCTGCCGTACGGCGCTTTATCGCGGCTGCTGTAGGTGAGCCGGTTCCGCGTGAGCCGGCTTTCCTGCTGCATGTTCTTTCCGCGGCTTGTGGACGCGCCGATCATCAGCATCACTGCCAGCACTGTAATGATCACGGAAATGCCTATGATGATGCCGGTTTTCACGAATGTTGTTTTATGGATTGGGTAAAAGCGGCAAACTGATCGTCCAGCTGAGAGAACTGCCCGCTGCTGAGCGGCGCCTTCCCGTACCAGACGTATTCGTAATGCAGCGTTAATGCGGCAAAAGGTTTATGAAAGGCGGTGCGTGAAAGCTCGCGCAGGAAATCCATATTGGTCTTGTCTTTCCCCGGCGCTATCAGCTCGCGCGCTTCGAGCAGCTGCAGCGAATGCAGGTAACGGAAACGCACCGCATCGCGCAGCCTTCCTTCCGCAACGGCCGAGTCCGCCAGCGCTTCGTAGTTTTGCGGGCCTTCTCGGGATGCGGTCGTAAAGCCGCCGTGGCCGCTGCTATTACCGGACGACCAGCGGAAGGAAATATCGTTCTTCCTGATAAAAAGCACCAGCACCGCGATAAGCAGCAGACCAAGCGTGATATAAAATATCCAGAGAAAGGCGGAGCCGTTGGCGCGCACCCATCCGCCAATTGCATCCAGGGTGGCGTTCCTTTCAGGCACGTCGGGGTGATCGTCTTTTGTATAATCGAGCGCGCTCGTGTTGCGCAGCCCGTCCATATCTTTTGCGGGCACTTTGCGCGGGCTGAGACGGGCCTGCCCGCTTTCGTCCCAATCGCCTACGGGGTTGCGGTCCCAGTGCGTGTAAGCAATATCGCCTTCGCGGATCTTTTGTTCGATGGTACGTTCGTCGTCCGTTTCGTCAGCAGCGCTTTCTGCAAGGGCCGTCGTATCGGTTACGGAAGCGTCTATCCCCGTGTCCGCATACACATCTTCCATATTTCGTTTCTGAAAATCTTCTGTCTCCGGCGTATCGATCACCCGCCATTCTGTTTCATCAAAATCCTTATCGGCTTTTTTGTCCTGCGCCATAACATGCAGGCTGAGGCATAAAAGCGCCGGTATCCAGAACATCCCTCGTTTCATGCAGCCAACGGTTTTAGGAGTTTGCCGTTCAGGTCGAGCCGGTAACCGCGGCGCTGCACCTGTATGGGATAGAACACAAAATACCAGGCGATGAACGCGGCCGATGCCGCGAGTATGCTGATGCTGAGCGCTATGGGCATGCTGGTGTGGCGTGTTACAAAACTTTCGAGAAAAGCGGCCACGATAAAAACGGGCACCAGCGACACGATGATCTTCACGCCTTCCATGGCCCCGCGCTTCAGCGATTCCACGCGCGTATGCGTACCGGGGAAAAGCAGGCTGTTGCCCAAAATCATTCCCGCCGTACCGGCGATGATGATGGAAGATATTTCCAGCGTGCCATGTATCCATATCACGAGCACGGACGGCCAGCCCAGCCCTTTCGCAAAAAAGAAATACTGGAAAGACCCGAGCATGATGCCATTCTTGAACAGTATCCACAAAGTGCCCGCGGACAGCGCGATGCCCCAGATAAAACAGATCAGGCTCACCTGTATATTGTTCAGCGCGATGCGCACCCACATCCGCCATTCGTTCTCGCCTTTGTAAACGCCGAAGGGGTCGCCGTTCGCGATGTTCTCTTCCGTCATGTTCACATAACCGTCGCCCAGCACGCCGCGTACAAAGGTTTCGTCATGCGCCGCGGAAAATGCGCCGATGATGCAGAACAGCAGGAAATAACAGAACGTGAAAAGAAAAAGCCGGTGATGCTTGCGGATGAGCAGGGGCAGCACGTAATAAAAGAAATTGCGGATGCGGCCCTTGTCGCCCGTATGATCGCGGTAAATGCGCTGAAAAATGCCCGAAGCCATACCGTTGATGTAATGGGTCACCT
>JBQCFV010000218.1:0-4432 GCA_051958695.1 Chitinophaga sp.
CATGGCGCCGTTCAAGGATATTTTTTTAGGCAACGCTCCCATCAAATACCCGCGCATTGCCGATACGCAGAAATGACTGCGCGTGAGCGGCAAGCACAACGACCTGGAAGAAGTGGGCATCGACACCTATCACCATACCATGTTCGAGATGCTCGGCAACTGGAGCTTTGGCGATTATTTCAAAAAAGAAGCCATCCAGTGGAGCTGGGAGCTGCTCACCGAAGTATACAAAATGCCGAAAGACCGGTTGTATGTCACTGTATTTGAAGGAGATAAGAAAGAAAACCTGGAACCGGACACCGAAGCCCGCGAGTACTGGAAACAATATGTGGCCGAAGACCGCATCCTGCTGGGCAATAAAAAAGACAACTTCTGGGAAATGGGCGATACCGGCCCCTGCGGCCCCTGCACGGAGATCCACGTGGATTGCCGCACGGACGAGGAAAGGGCCAAAGTGCCCGGCCGCGACCTGGTGAACAACGACCACCCGCAAGTGATCGAGATATGGAACAACGTGTTCATGCAGTTCAACCGCATGAAAGACAAAAGCCTGGAGCCGCTGCCCGCCAAACATGTGGATACCGGCATGGGCTTCGAGCGCCTCGTGCGCGTGCTGCAGGGCAAGCAGAGCAATTACGACACGGACGTGTTCATGCCGCTGATCGCCGCTACCGAAAATTTTTGCGATAAAAAATACGGGCAGTCCGAGAAGACCGACATCGCTTTCCGCGTGATCGCCGACCACATCCGCGCGATCTGTTTCGCGATCGCCGACGGGCAGCTGCCTTCCAATACCGAAGCCGGCTATGTGATCCGCCGCATCCTACGCCGGGCCGTGCGTTATTATTTCTCCTTCCTCGATGTAAAAAAGCCGCTGCTGCATGAGCTGGTACCCACGCTGGGCGCGCAATTCGCCGACGTGTTCCCCGAGCTGGCCCAGCAGGCCGATTTTGTGAAGAAGGTCGTGTTCGAGGAAGAGAACAGTTTCCTGCGCACGCTGGACAGCGGTTTGAGCCGGCTGGACGCCCTTACCGGCGCAGCTTCTTCCAAAAACATCGAAGGCCCCGTTGCTTTCGAGCTGTACGATACTTACGGCTTCCCCCTCGACCTCACCGAGCTGATCGCTTCCGAAAAAGGTTTTACCGTGGATAAGGCTGGTTTTGAGGTGGAAATGAAAAAGCAGCAAGACCGCTCCCGCGCCGCTACAGAGCTGGACATGGGCGACTGGACCATCCTGCGCGACCAGCCCTCGGGCGTGTTCGTAGGTTATACGCAATTGAATGCAGAGGCCAACGTACTGAAATACCGGAAGATCAAAGCCAAAGGCAAAGAACAATACCAGCTGGTGCTGGACCAGACACCGTTTTACGCCGAAAGCGGCGGCCAGGTGGGCGATACCGGCGTGCTCCGTTTCAACGGCGAAACCATTGCCGTAACCGACACCAAAAAAGAGAACGACCTGATCGTGCACTTCGTGGACAGCCTGCCGAAGCAGATTGACGGCGCCGTGCTGGCCGAGGTAGACGCCGCCAAGCGGCAGGACACTGCGCGCCACCACTCCGCCACGCACCTGCTGCACGCGGCTTTGCGCCAGGTGCTGGGCACGCACGTAGCGCAGAAAGGCTCGCTCGTAAATGCCGACTACCTGCGTTTTGATTTCAGTCATTTCGCGAAGGTGACCGACGAAGAGCTGGCGGCCATTGAGCTTATCGTGAATCAGAAGATCCGGGAAAATATTCCCGTAGTGATAAAGGAACTGCCGCGCGAAGAAGCGCTGAAGCTGGGCGCTATGGCCCTGTTCGGTGAAAAGTACGGGGAAACCGTTCGCGTGGTGACCATCGATCCCGCCTATTCCATCGAGCTTTGCGGGGGTACGCATGTAGGCTACACCGGCGAGCTGGGACTCTTCAAATTCACCGGGGAAAGCGCGGTGGCGGCGGGCGTACGCAGAGTAGAGGCCCTTACCGGCGCCAAAGCCGAAGCGTATGTGAACGAACAGCTGGCGCAGCTGAAAGAGATCAAAGCGCTGATCAAAAACCCGAAAGAACCGGCCAGGGCCATCGAAACTATTATCAACGATAAAACGGCTTTGGAAAAACAACTGGCTTCCTTTGAGCTGAAACAGGCCGCGCAGCTGGCCGCTACCTTGCCGCAGCAGGCGGTGGCAGTGAACGGCGTGCAATTCCTCGGCGCCACGATAGAAGCGGCAAGCGCGGACATGCTCCGCAATGTGGCGGCTTCGCTGAAAGATCTTTTGACGGCGCCTTTCCTGGTGGCGCTGGCGGCCAATATCGGCGGCAAAGCGCAGGTGTCCATTTTGCTGTCTGACGACTTGGTGAAATCCAAAGGATTGAATGCGCAGAAGATCATCAAGGAGCAGGTGGCGGGCCTGATCAAAGGCGGCGGAGGCGGACAGCCAACGCAGGCGAATGCAGGCGGGCAGGATGCGAGCCGGTTGAGTGAGGTGATCGGGAATGTGAGGAAGGTTTTGTAGAATATTGAATGATTATATCAGGCGGGCTCTTTTGGGAGCCCGTTTTTTTTGTGAGTGTTTGGGGGGAAGGAAGGTGTTAATACCTGTAGTTCATTTGTTCAGAATTGCTGTAGGTGTTAACACCGTGTCTAATGCGTTTGAATTTTCGAGTGTTGAGGTGTTAACACCTTTGTTCATTTGTTCAAAACACAAGCAGGTGTTAACACCTCATCTTCCTCCACCCACATTTTAACAATCCCTTAAACCATTAATCCCTCATATCCCGCTAAATTTGTTCAAAACCAATTATCCAATGCGCAAGATATTGTATACTTTCAGCTTTGGCCTCCTTGCCATCGCAACACTGGCACTCCCGGCATCCGCCCAGGAAAAACGTTCCGGTAAACTGGGAGAGTATGACGAGATCATCATCAAACGCAAAGGCGGCGACAAAGACGCAAAAGTAACCGTCGAAATAAAAGACGGCGAAGTACTGGTCGACGGCAAAAAAATTGAAGATTACAGGAACGGCAACATCACCGTGCAACGCCGAAGGGTCACCCCGCGGAACGGCAATGAGTTCGGGAACGGCGGTATGCGGTTCTTTGAAGACGAAGACAACGACATCCGCCTCACGCCCCCTCCGGCCGTATTAGGTGTGATCACTGAAAAGAAGGAAGCCGCAGGCGCTACCATTCAAACCGTGGCCGAAGGCAGCGCGGCCGAAAAAGCAGGGCTGCTGGCCGGCGATGTGATCACCAAAGTAAACGACACAAAAATTTCAGAACCGCAGGACCTTTTTGAAACCATCGGCGAACTAAAACCCGGCGACAAAGTAACCATTACTTACCTGCGTGATAAAAAAGAACAAAAGACTGACGCCACCCTCGGCAAACGCTCGTCCATGGCGCCGCGCAGCTTTGGCATCGCCCCCGGTGACGACGACAGGAACACTTTCCGGTTCAGGATGCCGCAAGCGCCCCGCAGCAGACCCCTGCCCTTCGACCGCTTTTTTAACGAAAGAGGCCCCGCGCTCGGACTCACCGTGCAGGATACCGAAGAAGGCAACGGCGCAAAAGTGACCGGCGTGAAAGAAGGTTCCGCCGCCGAAAAAGCCGGTTTTAAAAACGGCGACCTCATTACTGAGATCGCAGGCGAAAAGGAGAAAGACGCCGGCGACCTGGCGGACGCCTACCGCGAGAACCGAGACAAAGGCACTATCGCCGCCAAAGGCACGCGCAACGGCGCATCGCAAACGTACACCATCAAGGTGCCAAAGAATTTAAGGACGGAGAACTTGTAAATAAAAATGGTTGTAGCCGCGGAGATCTGTTAACGCAGGAATCTGCAAAACAAGCCGGCGGAAGCCCCGCATGGTGAACAACCGCTTAAAGCACGACGGCAAACCTCCGCACATAAAATTTAAAATTGTAAGGCAGATTATAGTTTAAGTGTAAGCAAAGAGATGCGGCCCGGTTATCCGGGCCGTTTTTATGTAGAATATTCCCCATGCTCATCAGTATTCCTGCCGCTGAAGGGAGTGACACAACGGCGGCGGGGTTATGCACCGCCGCCCGTCCCCCCTTATTTCTGCAGCATCTTCAACCATTTCAGCCTGTTCTTAAACGGCGGGTATTTCACCGGAACGTCCAGCCAGGTGGCGGTTTTCAGCACGCCCTTTTCGTGCGTGAACTCGTTGAAGCTGTTGCGCCCGTGATACCGCCCCATACCGCTGTAGCCGATGCCGCCGAAAGGCAGCTCGCCGTTCGCAAAATGCACGAGCGTATTGTTGACGCAGCCGCCGCCAAAAGCCACTTTATCGATGCACGCGCGTTCCGTTTTGCGGTCGTTAGTGAACACGTAAAGTGCTAAGGGATAAGGGTTCCGGGCGATCATCTCCATTGCGTCGGCGGTGGTTTGGTAAGGAATGACGGGCAGCACGGGGCCGAAAATTTCTTC
>JBQCFV010000219.1:0-2208 GCA_051958695.1 Chitinophaga sp.
TCGGCACCAGCTGGATCGGTGACGAAGTAACCACGTACAAAACGATGCAGGAAGGCGAACGTTTTATCGGTCTCGGCGAAAAGACCGGAAACCTCGACCGCAAAGGCTCGTCCTACACCAACTGGAACACTGATGCGTACGGCTACACGGTCACGCAGGACCCGATCTATTCTACTATCCCATTTTACATGGGCATCCATCACGGCCTGAGCTACGGCATTTTTTTCGACAATACTTTCCGCAGCGATTTTAATTTCGGCGCCAGCAACGACCGCTTTTCCTCCTTCACCGCCAACGGCGGCGAAATGAATTATTATTTCATCTATCATCCGCAGGTATCAGGCATCGTGTCCGCATACACGCAGCTGACCGGCCGTATGAAGATGCCGCCGCTCTGGAGCCTCGGCTACCAGCAGAACCGCTACAGCTATTACCCCGAAACGGAAGTGCTGCGCATCGCGCAAACGCTGCGCGAAAAACATATACCCGCGGACGGCATTACGCTCGATATCCATTATATGGACGCCTACAAACTTTTTACCTGGAACAAACAACGGTTCCCCGATCCCGCCGGCATGAACGCGAAGCTGCAAAAGCTCGGCTTCCGCACCACGGTGATCGTGGACCCTGGCATCAAGGTGGAAAAGGGATACCCTGCTTATGAAAGCGGGCTGAAGGAGGACATTTTTATCAAATACAGCGACGGCCAGAATTACACGGGACAGGTATGGCCCGGCTGGTGCCACTTTCCGGACTTTACCAGCGCCAAAGGCAGAAGCTGGTGGAAACGGCAGGTGAAAAATTATACGGACGCCGGTGTTTCCGGCCTCTGGAACGATATGAACGAGATCGCCACCTGGGGCCAGCGCATGCCGGACAATGTGCTGTTCGATTTTGAAGGAACGCCCGTTACCCACCAGCAGGCGCACAACGTGTATGGTCTTACCATGGTGCGCGCCAGCTACGAAGGCGCAAAAGAAGCCATGCCCAACCAGCGGCCTTTCATCCTCACCCGCGCCGGCTATGCCGGCCTGCAGCGCTACTCCGCCATCTGGACGGGCGACAACCGCGCGGAAGACGATCACATGCTGCTGGGCGTACGCCTGATGAACAGTCTTGGCCTCAGCGGCGTAGCCTTCACCGGTATGGACGTGGGCGGCTTTACCGGCAACGGCAGCCCCGCGCTCTACGCCCGCTGGATACAGATCGGCGCGTTCACCCCGTATTGCAGGAGCCACACCGGCATCAATACAAAATCCGCCGAGCCCTGGGCTTTTGGCGAAGAAGTGCTGGAAATTTCCCGCAACTATATCAACCTGCGCTACCGGCTGCTGCCGTACATCTATTCCTGCTTTTATGAGGCCACGCAAACGGGCCTACCGCTAATGCGCACGCTGGCGCTGAATTATACGCACGACCCGAAAGTGTACGACACGCGTTTCCAGAACGAGTACCAGTTCGGCCCTTCGTTTCTCGTTGCGCCTTTTGAGAGCAAACAGGCGTATGCGCCGGTATACTTCCCCGAAGGCGAATGGTACAGCCTCTACGACGACAGCAAAGAAACCGGCGGCAGGGAAAAAATGCTGACGCTGGGGATGCATACTTTACCCGTGTACGTAAAAGAAAGCAGCATTATCCCGATGCAGTCGCTTGTTCAAACCACGCAGGAAAAACCCACCGACACGCTGTTCCTTCATGTGTACAAAGGTCGTACGGCCAACGATTTCAGGTATTATGAAGATGATGGGGAAACGTTCGGTTATGAAAAAGAAGAGTATTTCCAGCGCAACATTTCCTACCCTCCGCAGGAAAATTCCCTCACGCTGGAAACGGCGACAGGGAAGCTCCGGTCGAAATTCAGGCATGTGCAGCTGTTGCTTCACGGCTTTGGCAATGAGTCTGTCAGCGTGAATGGCCAGCCTGCAAATGTCGAACAGGGGAGGGTATCATTCATCCAGCCCGTATCCCGCTTCGATCCGCAGGGAGAAGCGAATCCGACCGTGAGCTGCAGGGTGTTGAAGGTGTTGGTAGCAAATAGTATTGAAACGATCAAAATCCGTTTTGGTCAATAACATGCCGGTGCGTTCGCTCACCGGCGCAGGCCGCTCCAAACGGGGGGGCCTTTGTGTTGACTTTAGAAAGATACTTACGGCTGGGGGGGCCTTGCTTCCAGCAATAACATCCCAACCAACTTTTGTCGCTCCCCAG
>JBQCFV010000220.1:0-5763 GCA_051958695.1 Chitinophaga sp.
AACGGGAATGTTTTTGGCGGGTGCAAGCGGCACTCCGTTCCTGCCAAGCAGCTGAACGCTGCCGCCTTCTTTTTCAGCCGATACCAGCAGCTTTACGGTGAACGTCTTTTTCTTCGGCACGTTCACGGTGTATTGCAGCCACTCTCCTTTTTCGATGTTCACGATCGCAAAGCTGCCATCTTCATTGCGGATGTCTACCCCGTCGTTGCGGAATGCGCCGCCGCGGTTGCCGCCGGTATGTTTGGCATTGGACACGCGGTAATTCGCGGTGTCCGTATCATAATAGGCATAACCGTTCGCGCCGAGGTCGTACTCCACCGCCGGTACCGCTACGCCGCTTTTGATGTCCACTTTGGCCCAGGGCATGGCTTCGGGATGCGCGGGCTGGCGCAGCATGGCGTCCAGCACGTCTTTGTGCTGCACGTTGTTGTGAAAACTGGCCGCTTCCGCCAGGTCCATCACTGCTTTGTATGCCACTTCGGCAGAGGGTTTGGGCGATGTGTTATCGCGCCAGTAAGCCAGTATCTGCTGGTAGCCTTCATTGCTTTTTATTTCGAGCGGGTTGTTGATGCCGATCTTTTTCAGCGGCCACCAGGCCCAGCCGATATTGTTCTTTTCAAACAGCCGGATAGCTTCGGCGAACCATACGTTGGAATTTTCACCAGTTTCGCCGATCCATACCGGCACATTGTTTTCGTTGCGGTAACGCAGGATGTGCGCGATGGATTTTTCGTCGTTGTAGTTCCAGTATTTATGGAAGCTCATCACCATGTTTTTGTCCCAGAGCGGTAATACGCCGCTGTAATTATTGCCCCAGCCGTTGCCTTCGATGATCACGATATGTTTTTTATCCACTTCGCGGATGGCGGCGGTGATCTCCATCAATAATTTGCGCAGGCGGGAATTGTCTTTTTCCTTCGTGCCGTTCTTGTCGTTCTTTGGATCGGTGAACCCGAAGTTGGGTTCGTTGATGATGTCGTACGCGCCGATCCAGGGCTCGTTTTTGTAGCGTTCGGCCAGCTTGCGCCAGAGGGCCACGGTTTTGCGCTGATGCCTTTCATCTTCCCAGAGCGAAGGTTTGGAGCCGTCGCGGTCGGAAATGTTGAGATCGTTGCCCTGGCCGCCGGGCGCGGCATGCAGGTCGAGAATGAGATACATGCCATTGTCCCTGCACCAGTCCAGCAGGCTGTCCGTCATGGTGAACCCTTTTTCGAGCCAGGTATCTTTTCCCGGCACGGGCTCTTCGTCCGCCGGCAAGGTGTAAAGATTAAAATGCATGGGCAGCCGTACGGAATTGAAACCCCATTTTTTCATGGCCTCGATGTCTGCCCGCGTGGTGTGGTTCGCCAGCCAGGCGTCGTAGAACGCCTGCGTTCTTTCAGGGCCCACCAGCTCCGCGATGCGCGCTTTGATGCGGTGCTGCTGCTGTCCTTCGCGGGGAACGCGCAGCATATATCCTTCCTGGAGCATCCAGCCGCCGAGACCGATGCCGCGAAGCAGCACGTTCTCACCTTTTTCGTTGACGATCTGCCGGCCTTCGGCCCTGAGGTACCCCTGCGCGAAAATGCCGGAGAATGGCATGAGGGAAAGCAATGCGCAGAGCATAGTTTTCAAAACTGTACACATGGAATTTTAAAATTTTAGTAATGACTGCTCCAAAATAACATATTCCCGTCAACCTTCACCTCCCCTCTCCGGAAAATGGATATGCCGATAACGGAATTTTTGTCCGGTATCGGACAAAAATCCTTCGCCGTTTTTCTGTAACCAGCTGATCCTGCAATATTTAAGTCTGGCATCCCGATTGAAATAAACCGGCGGATAAATTTCAGGACCACTATGGACAAAGAGTTCCCCGCCGCCTGGGCCGCACAACGGAAAATAAAACGCCTGCTCCTGCTGCTGGCGGCGGCAGGCGTGCTGACCGCCGGTGTTTTTTTATTACGCAGTCTTTTGCATCCTTCCGTGAAACGCGCCGACATTACGATGGCAACGGTGGAAACGGGCCGGATCGAGAATACGCTGAACGCCTCCGGCGAAATACTGCCCGAGTTCGAAGCCGTGATCACCAGCCCGGTAAGCGCCACCATACAGGAAGTGCTGACGGACGCGGGCGGCAGCGTAAAGACCGGGCAAAGCCTGCTGCGGCTGGACAAATCGGGCATTGAAAGCGAATACGAAAAAGGAAAGTTCCAGCTGGAATCGAAGCAGAACGAGCTGCGCAAGCTGAAGCTCGCGCTGGACAAGAGTTATTTCGACCTTCAAAGCAACAACGAGATCAAGCAGCTGCGCATCAACGCGCTGATGGCGGACGTGGAGAATAGCAAGCGCCTGTTCAAAGCCGGCGGCGGTACCCGGGAAGACGTAGAGCAGGCCGAAATGAACCTGAAAGTGGCGCGTCTCGAAAAAACGCAGCTCGAGAACGAGATCCGGAACAAGCAGCAATCAATGAAGCTCGAAATGCGCGAATCGGAGATCTCGTCGGCCATACAGGCGCAGGAAGTAAAGGAATTGAAACGAAAGCTCGACCAGGCCAGCGTAACCGCCAGTCGCAGCGGCGTGGTGACCTGGATCAACCGGAACATCGGCACGGTAGTGCGGGAAGGCGAAGCGCTGGCGCGGATCGCGGACCTCGGCAGCTTCAAGGTAACGGGCAGCATTGCGGACAGCTATCTCAGCCAGCTTTCGAAGGGCATGCCCGTCGTGATACGCATACAGGACACGGAGATCAGGGGCCTTATACAAACCGTGTACCCTGCCGTGCAAAACAGCGCCGTCACGTTCGACATCCGGCTGGACGAGCCGCATCATGCCGCGCTACGGCCCAACCTGAAGGTAGACGTATACCTCGTAACCGCCACCGGCAATAACATCATGCGCATCAAGAACGGGCCTGCGTTCAAGGGGGCATCCGGGCAGAGCGTATTCGTAGTGCAGGGCGACAAGGCGGTGCGGCGCACGGTGCATACGGGGATGAGCAATTTCGACTACGTAGAGCTGAAAGACAATGTGCGCCCCGGGGAAGTCATCATCACTTCTGACATGAGCCGGTTCAGGAACGCGCGTGAAATCAAATTGAAATGAGAAAGTTGTCGATCATAATATTTTGGGTGAGCGTTTGCGGCGAAACGGCAAAGGGCATGGTGCAGGAAACTGCTTTGCCGCGCAATATGCCGCGACAGGAAAAGCGCACCGCACAACCAACCGCTTTGCCACACAATGAGGCTTTGCAGGCAAAGCACATTACCGCCGATACTTCCATTCTCACCCTCCCGCAGGTCGTGAACATGGCCCGCACCGGCTCCATCGCCGCCAAGCAGGCCAGCACCGTCAGGAAAACGAAGTACTGGGAATGGCGCACTTACCGCTCCAACTACCAGCCGCAGCTGGCGCTTACCGGTACGCTGCCCGGTTTTATGAAAACCACCACGCCCGTCACCCAGCCCAACGGCACCGTGAAGTTCGAGCCCATCCACAACAACAACTCCACCCTCAACCTCGCCTTCAGCCAAAGCATCACCGCCACCGGCGGACAGATATACGGCGCCACGGAGTTGCAGCGCTTCGACGACTTCGACCGCAACACGACCCTCTATAACGCCATCCCCTATACGATCGGCTACAGCCAGCCGCTGTTCCGGTTCAACCAGCTGAAATGGGACAAACGCATCGAACCGCTCCGCTACCAGGAAAGCCGCCAGCAGTACATTGCCGACATGGAGCTGATCGCCGTAAAGGCCAGCGGGTATTTTTTCGACCTGCTGCTGGCGCAGGTGAACCACCAGATCGCCGAGACCAACCTGCGGAACACCCGGCAGATACAAAAGATCGCAGATGAAAAATTCGCGCTGGGGAAAATATCCCGTAATGAAATATTACAATTGCAGCTGGAATCGCTGAAAGCGGAAAAATCCGTCGGTACCGCCAAACGCGATATGGAGATCGCCGGGCTCAACCTGCGCGCCTACACCGGTCTGCAGCAGACGGAAAACATCGTGCTGGCACTGCCGTCCGCCGTCATTAACATGACCGTGGACGCAAGCCGCGTGCTGGAAGAAGCGTTCGCCAACAACGCCGAATCCATCGGGTACCTGCGCCGCATCCAGGAAGCAAAACGCGACGTCGCCAAAGCTCGCGGCGAAACCGGACTGAATGCCACGCTCAACGCGAACCTGGGGTACACGAACACGGCGCCCACCGTGCCCAAAGTGTACAGCAACCCGCAGAATCAGCAGCTGGTGGAGGTTTCGTTTTCTATCCCCATCCTCGACTGGGGCCGTTCCCGCTCCCGCACCAAAACCGCGGAAGCCAACCTCGAATTTTCGCAGTACGAGGTGGAACAGGATAAACAAAACTTCATGCAAGCCGTTACTACGCAGGTGACCCTGTTCGACATGATGAAGGCCCAGGTGCAGCTGAGCGCGCATGCGGACAGCATCGCGTCGGAGAAGTACGACATCGCGCAGCAACGTTACGTGCTGGGCGACCTCAGCATCACCGACCTCAGCATCGCTTTCGCGGAGAAAGACCAGGCCAAACGCGATTATATACTGGCGCTGCGCGGTTTCTGGGGCGCTTATTACGAACTACGCTATTTATCCCTGTACGATTTTGAACAAAATAAAAAGATCACGTATGATACATTTAGAGAACATTAAAAAAGTATACCGTACCGATACGGTGGAAACGCACGCCCTCAGCGATATCAACCTCGAAGTGGCCAAAGGCGAATTTCTTTCCATCATGGGCCCGTCGGGCTGCGGCAAAAGCACGCTGCTGAACATCATGGGCCTGCTGGACGAGCCCAGCGGCGGCAGCATCCGCATCAGCGGCAGCACGGCCGGCAACTTGTCGGACAGGCAGCTGGCGCATTTCCGCAACCGCACGATCGGTTTTATTTTCCAAAGCTATCACCTCATCAACGACCTGCGCGTGCTGGATAATGTAGAGCTGCCGCTGCTTTACCGCAAAAGCTCCGCCAAAGAAAGAAAAGAGCTGGCGCTGGAAGCGCTGGAAAAGGTCGGGCTCAGCAACCGCACCAAACACTTCCCCACCCAGCTTTCGGGCGGGCAGAAACAACGCGTGGCCATCGCAAGGGCCATTGTGGGAAAACCGGAGATCATCCTCGCGGACGAACCGACGGGTAACCTGGACAGCGCCATGGGCAACGATGTGATGGAAATACTCGTGCGCCTCAACAAAAACGAAGGCACTACCATCGTAATGGTGACACACGACGAAAACATGGCCCGCAAAACGCACCGGCTCGTGCGTTTGTTCGATGGATCGCAGGTGCAATAACCCATAAACCTTTCCCATGCTCAAAAATTATTTCAAGATCGCGATAGCCGTACTGAAACGGAGAAAATTCTTCACCTTCATCAGCCTGTTCGGCATCAGCTTTTCCCTCACCATCATTATGGTGCTCACGGCGTTCTCCGATCACCTGGTGGACGCTTCCTACCCTGACGGGCGCCGGGACCGCAACCTGTATATAAGCATGATGCGGCTTAACGGCGAAAAACACGGGTTCCAGCAGAACGGCCCGCCAAGCTTCTACTTCCTCGATCATTACGTGAAGAAGATGAAAACCCCTGAAAAGGTGGCGATCGTCTCTTTCCACAAGCCGACCAATACCTATATCAACCACAAAAAACTGACCATCGACCAGAAGTTCACCGACGACATGTTCTGGGAAGTGCTGGATTTCGATTTCCTCGAAGGCAAGCCCTATACGCTGCAGCAGATCGATAACGCGGAAAA
>JBQCFV010000221.1:0-6122 GCA_051958695.1 Chitinophaga sp.
TATACATCACCGTTAAGGCGTCAGCGGATCGGCCTGGTAAACGCTTTGCCGCAGCTTCACGATGTTGGCCGCGCCGCGTTTGATGATGATGCGGGTGCCGCGGTCGTAGGTGAGGTAGCGGTAGCTCCAGTTGGTGAGCACCACCAGCTTGTTGCGGAAACCCATCAGGTTCAGCAGGTGCACGATCGCCCAGGCCACCCAGGCGATATAACCGCTCAGGCGTATTTTGCCAAATTCGGCCACTGCACGGTTGCGGCCGATGGTGGCCATGCTGCCGAGGTCAGTGTATTTGAACGGCTTCGTGCCGCGGCCTTTCAGGCCGGCAATAATGTTTTTGCCCAGCTGCTTTCCCTGCTGCATCGCCACCTGCGCCACCATGGGGTAGCCTTTGGGGAAACGTTCGTCGTTGATCATCTGCGCGATGTCGCCTATCGCGTAGATGTTGCCGGTGCCGTTCACGAGGTTCACGTCGTTCACGTTCACGCGGCCGTTGGGCAGCAGCGTGCCTTCCGGTAAACCGCCCAGGGCCATACCTTTCACACCGGCCGACCATAACAACGACTGCGTTTCGATCACATCACCGTTGCTGAGCAGCAGGTTCTTCCCGTCATAATCTTTTACCGCGATGTTCGTCAGCACTTTTACGCCGATATGCTCCAGGCCGGCGAGGGTTTTACGGCTGGTTTCCTCGGACATGGAGGCCAGCACGCGCGGGCCGGCTTCTACCAGATAGATGTTCATCAGGTGAAGCGGCAGCTCCGGGTAGTCTTTTGGAAGAATGTATTTCCGCAGCTCCGCGAATGCGCCCGCCAGCTCCACGCCGGTGGGGCCGCCGCCTACCATCACGAAGTTGAGCTTCGGACGGATCTCCGCCTCGTTTTTCAGCAGCAGCGATTCCTCGAATTGTTTCAGCACGTAATTCCTGATCTGCACGGCTTCAATCAGCGATTTCATGCCGATAGCATGTTCCTCGATCATTTTATTGCCGAAAAAGTTGGTATTGCTGCCGGTGGCGAGCACGAGGCAATTATACCGGATGTCGCCGATATTGGTTTCCAGTATGTTTTGCTCACGGTTGATATGTTTTACTTCCGCCATGCGGAAAACGAAGTTTTTCTGGCGTTTGAAAATGCCCCTCAGGGGAAACGCGATGCTGTCGGGTTCCAGGCCGGCCGTGGCTACCTGGTATAAAAGGGGCTGAAAAAGGTGATAGTTGTTCCTGTCCAGCAGCACTACCTGTACCGGCGCCTTTTTTAAGGCTTTCGCCAGGTTAATGCCCGCAAATCCGCCTCCAACGATCACGACCCGGGGGAGGTCTGTATCCGGAATGTTCGGTTGTATCATGACTTATGTGTTTTAGGATAGTACAACACCTTGGTCACAAATGCCATACCATCGGAATATTTATCAAAAGTACAAAACTTTCAGTAAAAAATGAAAGATAAGTACAAAAGAACAGGCGGCCGTTCCTCCTTTCGGAGCAAAGCCGCCTGCCCAAAGGCTTTCAGCGCAGGTCCATTACCGGGCGATAAGCGGGAAAACAGCGCTTTCCACATGCGCTTCACGCATATATCCGCTCATTTTCTTTATGATATCCGGGTGACTGGCCGCCACATTATGTTCTTCATGTGGGTCTTGCTGGAGGTCGTACAGTTCCAGCGGGCCGTCGGGATCTTTTTTCACCTGCAGGCGAACCGCTTTCCATCTGCCCGCACGCACCGCCTGGCGGCCGCCGCCTTCATGAAATTCCCAATAGAAGTAGGGATGTTCCTTCTGCCTGCCTTTGCCCAGCCAGGTAGGCAGGATGGAAATACCGTCGGTCGCTTTTGCCGCGGGGGCTCCCACCACCTGGAGGAAAGTGGGCATCAGGTCCCAGAACGCGGCAGGCTGCGCGGTACGGGCGCCGGCTTTCACCTTGCCCGGCCATTTCACGATAAAAGGCACGCGGATGCCGCCTTCGTAGAGATCGCGCTTTACGCCGCGGAAACCGCCGCTGCTGTTAAAGAACGCGGGATCTGCGCCGCCTTCCATATGCGGGCCGTTGTCGCTGCTGAATATTACAATAGTGTTGCGGGAAAGCCCCAGTTCTTCCAATTTGTCCAGCACCTGCCCTACATACGCATCGAGGCGTGTTACCATAGCGGCAAAGGTGGCCCTGGGTTTGGCTACGGAAGCGTAGCCGCCCGCGGACGCCTGCGGGCCGTAATCGTTGCCGCGGTGAGGCGTTTCGCTGAAGCGCTGCTCATACTGGCGGTAATAAGCGTCTTCAGGCCCCTGCAGCTCCGCATGCGGCAGCACGGTTGGGATGAACAGGAAGAACGGCCGGTTTTTGTTCGCTTCAATAAAGGCCAGCGTTTTCTCCTGTATCAGCGCCGGTGCGTACACCTTTTTTTCTTTCAGGCCGTTGCCTTCCAGCACCACTTTCCGGTCATTGTCCCAAAGGTGGGTGGGGTAATAACGGTGAGACTGCCGCTGGCAGTTGTAGCCGAAGAACGTATCGAACCCTTTTTTGTCGGGCGCGCCGCTGGTGCCCACCATGCCCAGGCCCCATTTACCGAAGGCGCCGGTTGCATAACCCGCCTGCTGCAACATTTTGGCGTAGCTCTGTACGGAATCCGCCAGCGGCTCCTGCCCTTCCGGCTGTATTTCCTTATTGCCGCGGATGTAGGTGTGCCCGGTATGCAAACCGGTGAGCAGCGAAGAGCGCGACGGCGCGCAAACGGAGGTGCCGGAATAGAAGGACGTAAAGCACATCCCCTGCTGCGCGAGGCGGTCCAGGTTGGGCGTTTTGATCTTTTGCTGTCCGTACGGTCCTATGTCGCCATAGCCGAGGTCGTCGGCAAGGATGAACACGATGTTCGGTTTTTGCTGCGCCTGCAGGGCCGTAAACGCGGTGCAGCAGAAGAATAGGATAAGCAGTTGTTTCATGTGCGTATGATTACCAGTCTTTGTTTTGTGTGATGGCGCCGCCGCTGGCGGCCACTTCCCTGTAAGGTACCGGGTAAAAGTATTGTTTCGCCGTGAAGGATACATAATCTACGGGCTGATAGCTGTAGGTGAACGATCCGTCGGTGTTCCGTACGATCTTCACGCCGGTTACCTGTTTGTTCAGGGTTTGCTCCGCGGTTTTCCAGCGGCGCAGGTCCCAGTAGCGGTGCTCTTCGAAAGCCAGTTCCAGCCTTCGTTCCAGCCTTATCGCCTCGCGCATGGCCGTTTTATCCATATTGTCTTTCAGACCGTACAAATCGTCCGCCCCGGCGTCCAGCCCTGCTCTTTTGCGGATCGCTTTCAGCTGCTCGTATGCTGCGGCCTGGTCGTTCGTTTCGTTCGCCGCTTCGGCGTAGTTAAGCAATATTTCCGCGTAGCGGAAAATGGGGAAATTGTGGTTCTGGTTGGAATAGTCGGTAGCATTGCCAAAGTCCCCGAGAAACTTGCGCATATAATATCCCGTGCGTGTACGGCGTGCAACGCGCACTGACGCGGAAGGATTGTCCAGCCCTCCTTCGAATGTTTCCACGGGGCGGTGCAGCCACATCATGCCGTTATAAAACACGGTGGCGGCGAGACGCGGGTCCCGTCCGGCGTAAGGATTGTCTTCATCATAACCGGAAGCCGCATCGGTAACAGGCAGGCCGTTCAGCATGGGGAAAGCATCTACCAGGTCCTGCGTGGGGCTCACGTAACCCTGGCTCACGTTCGGTTCCACATATCCTACCGGCGCATTCTGCCGTTCAAGATTGGAATGCTGCGCGGCCTGGTAAGCGAGTATCACTTCCGGGCTTTTGCGGTTGGTGAACACTTCCCTGAAATTGCCCGCCAGCGAATATTTCTGAAGCTCGATCACATCGTGCGCGGCAGTGGCGGCAGCCAGCCACCTGGCGGGATCGTTCGCGGGATTGTGGAGCGGGCTTGCGGCCAGCAGCAGCGTTCTGCTTTTCAGCGCCAGCGCCGCGGCCTGCGTAATGCGGCCAAGATTGGTATTGTCTATCGGGTCCGGGCGCAGCGACGGGTAAATGGCATCGCATTCCTGCACGATGTAGGTTACCACTTCGTCAAACGTGCTCCTGCTCACACGGATGCTTTCTTCCAGCGAGTAGGTTTTGTCTCCCAGCAGCGGCACGCCCCCGTAGCGGCGGAGCAGCTCGAAATAATTCATGGCCCTGATGAACCGCACCTCCGCCTTCCAGTAGGTTTTGGTGGTCTCGTCGCGCGGCACTACGTGTATGTTGGCGAGAAAGAGGTTGGCCCTGCGGATGGCCTCGTAAGCCGGGGCCCATTTATCGTCGGGGTTGTTCGCGGCCGTGAGCCTCGACTTCCCGAGCACTTCAATGTCGCTGCCGAAGTCCGACGCGATGGCATCGTCCGTTGCGGCGTCGAGCACCACGTTGTCTATGCGGTTATAGCCGGTGGGCAGAAAAGCGTAGATGCCGTTCACCACCCATTCCGCGTAGGTAGCATTTTTATCGAGCGAATCATACACGATGTTGTCGGTGATGCGCTCAACAGGGTAGGTTTCGTATTTCTGGCAGGAGAACAAAAAAAGAATGGTCCCCGCCGCCAGCATATATGTTTTGATGTTCATGAGCATGCAATTAAAATTTGATCGAAATACCGCCGTTGAAAATGCGTTGCAGCGGATAGGCGAGGCTTCCGTTCTCGGGATCGAAACGGTCCTGCCCGCTAAAGGTGAGCAGGTTGTAGCCGCTGGCAAACACGCGGCAGCCCTTGATCTTCAGCCGGTCGAGCAGGCCGCCGCGGAACGTGTAACCGAGCGCCACGGTTTTCAGCCGCAGAAAATCCGCTGAAGACAACCAGAACGAAGAATTGACATGATTGTTCGGGTTGAACCCTGCGGTCAGGCGCGGGTAAGTGGCGGTGGCGGCCGTTTCGGGCGTCCAGCGGCCGTAGTGGTGCGGGAAAGCCGGGCCTCTGCCCCCGTTCTGGAACTCCCATTCGCCCGCGCCGGTGAGGCTCATCATGCGGTTGGCCAGGCCCGCGAACTGCAGCGACAGATCAAATCCTTTCAACCTGAAACCGGCGCTGATGCCGTAGTAGATCTCCGGTTTGTCCGGCCCTATCTTCGTTACGTCGTAAAAGTTGATCACACCGTCGCCATTCAGGTCGCGGTATTTCAGATCGCCGGGCACGGAGCGGTAACCCTCTACTACCGGGCCTTCGCCGGCGGTGGTCACAAAGCCGTCCGCAATGTAGCCGTATAGCTGCCCGATGCGGTTCCCTGCTGTTTCCATCCAGGGGTATGCCTGCGGGGGCTGGTCGTTGTAAACGATGCGGCCTCTTTGTACGGCGAGGTTAGCGGCAATCTCATACTCAAAAGCGTTCACCTTGTCCGACCAGCTGGCGGTGGCTTCCAGCCCGGTATACAGGCTTTTGCCGATGTTCTCCGCAGGGTATGGCGCGCCCAGCAGCGCGGTGTTGCTGCCTCTTTGCTGCAGGAGGTCATAGAACCTGTTGCGGTAATAGTCTATGGAAAGCGTGGCCCGGTCGTCCAGCATGCCAAGGTCCGCACCGATATTCCACTTCAACGCTTTTTCCGTAGTGCGTACATAAGGCAGCTGGCTTTCCTCGGTGCCCTGCACGGCGCCAGCGCCGGTGCCGATATAATAAGCGGAACCGTAGTTGGAATAGGTATACAGGTAGCTGAAATAATTGGCGTCGATGCGGCCTACGAGGCCGTAGCTGGTGCGCAGCTTCAGGCGGTCAAGAAAGCCGTTCTTCGGAAAGAAGTTTTCGTTATGCACATTCCAGCCGATGCCTGCCGCGGGATAAAAATTATACTGATGGCCGGGCTTGTACCAGTTATTGCCGCTGTAGGAAGTTACGACGTCGAGTATATAACGGTCGCCCATACGGTATTCGCCCCGGAAGATGCCGTTCCTGATCACAAAAGGCAGCTGGCTGCCATAGCGGGCATTGCTGCGCTGGTATTGCAGGGCAACGTCCAGGTGATGTTCGTTCCAGCTCCGGGAAACGCCGGTGGAAAAATCCATGAACAGCGAACCGTTGCGCACGCTTACAGCGGAGGCGTTGGCCTGTTCGCTGATGCTGCCGAACTGCCGGTAGAGCGTATCCTTGGCGACCGTCACTTTCATTTCGTAGGTGGC
>JBQCFV010000222.1:0-9035 GCA_051958695.1 Chitinophaga sp.
TCGGCCAGTCAACCCCCACGCCGTCCTTTGCGTTCGCTTCGAAATCAAGATCGCCGATGCGGTAGCTTTGCCTGCCCCATACCAGCGAGCGGCCGCCTGCCTGGTAACCGCGTATCCAGCCGAAAGGTTTTTCCTGGATGTAAGGATGTTCCTTATCCGACACAAAAAACTGTTTGGATGCATCTTCCCAGGCATAAATGGTGCTTTGTACAGGGCTTTCGCGGCGGGCTTCCAGCGTGGCGGCGCCATGTCGCGGCAGCTCCCAGACCGGCGTGGTGGCGGTGGTATAATCTTTTACATGCTCCACCTGCCGGCCGCGTTCGAGCACGAGGGTCTTCAGTCCTTTCTCGCAAAGCTCTTTTGCCGCCCAGCCGCCGCTGATGCCGGAGCCGATCACGATGGCGTCGTATATGTTTTGCATAACATGGAAAAGGCGCTTGTGCCTTGCAACAAATATAGCAACGCATCGCCCGGGGGAATAATGCAATTATGACAAAAGCTGATGGCCTGGCGAAACGCCGGGAGCACGCGCGGGTTGTGCGACAGGTTTTCCCATGCGGTAAACGTTCGCTCACACAAATATCCGCGATCCCGCGAACCGTTCCCGGTACTCCGTCGGCGTACAATTTTTCTTTTTGCGGAAAGTGCGGTTAAAGTTGGAAAGATTGTTGAACCCGCACTGGTAGGCAATCTCATGCACCGTATGCGTGGTGTCTATCAGCATGCGCGAAGCATGCCCCATCCTGATCTCGTTCAGCACTTCTATAAATGTATTGCCCGTACGTTTTTTAAAGAAACGGCTGAACGACACCTCCGTCATATTCGCCAGCGCCGCCACTTCCCGCAGCGTTACCGTATCGTCGAAATGCCGGTGCATGTATTCCATCGCCTTCTGGATGCGGCGGCTGCTATGCGGCTGCGCCGCGTCCTGCGCGGGGGCCGAGGAAAGCATGCGCATATCGGTAGTGGAAAGACCTTGCAATATGGACAGCAATTCCAGCACCGAATCAAAGCCCTGCTTTTTCTCCAGATCGCAGATGCGCCCCGCGTACTGTTCCGCTGCAGGCCGGGAAAACAGGATGCCGCGCGACGCTTTTTCCAGCATGTTCTTGATAAAGCTCAGCTGGTTGCGCATGAGCAGCGCGGCCGGTAAAAAATCACGGTGGAACTGGATGGTGACCTCGTAAATGGCTTTGGAACGGCAGCGGTGCGTGAACCAGCCATGCGGCAGGTTCGGGCCTACGAGCGCCAGCTCCAGCTCGCCGATCTCTTCCATATGATCGCCCACGATGCGCTGCGCGCCTTTCGCGTTGCGGATAAAATTCAATTCGAACTCGTCGTGGAAATGCAAAGGAAAATCGAACCGGTCTTTCTCCCGGGCAAACATCGTAAAACAGTCGTGCCCCGTCAGCGGCGTGATCTCCCGCAGGATGTCCTGTTGCATGGCAAACGCTTTGCGCATAAAAATAGGTAAAATATGGTCGTAAAAGTATTAACTTGGAAATTTGGCGGATTTATGGATTGACAAGGGGTTTCAGCAGATGGTGGATAATAAAATACCTTGAATGGATAAATATGTACTATGCGCGATAACACCCGCTTGACTAGATTTGTGCATCAACCACATTCCACCATTATGAAGAAAAATTCCATCTGCATTTTGTATACCGCGTTTTTTCTGCTTGCCGTTGCATTGCTGCCGGCTTGCGGTTCGGGTAAAGGGAAGGAAGCGGAAACGCCGCCCCCGGGGAAATCTTTTAAAGTGCTCGCGTATCTTCAGCAGATATCCGGCAAAAAGACGCTGCTCGGTATCCACAACCGCGAGCCGAACGCCACGCCCGCCATCTGGACAGAAAAAGTACATTCCGTAACGGGGAAATATCCCGGTTTGTGGAGCGGCGATTTTCTTTTCCAGGCGGACAATATCAACAACCGGCAGATCATGATCGATGAAGCCGCGCGCCAATGGAAAAAAGGCGCGGTGGTGAACATCATGTGGCATGCCTGTAATCCTGCGCTGGCGCAGCCTTGCGGCTGGGACGACCAGGGCGTGAAAAGCCATCTCTCCGACGAACAATGGAAAGAGCTGATCACCGACGGAACGCCATTGAACGGCAAATGGAAAAAGATGATGGACGAAGTGAGCGTGTATTTGCAGCAGCTGGAAGACAAAGGCGTGGAAGTGCTCTGGCGCCCGCTGCACGAAATGAACCAGGGCGTGTTCTGGTGGGGCGGAAGGCCCGGCCCGCAAGGCACCGCGAAGCTCTGGCAGCTCACGCACGATTATATGACCAAAACGAAAGGGCTCGGCAATCTTATCTGGGTGTGGGATATCCAGGATTTTAAATCGCTGGCTTCCGATGCGCAGACCTATCACCCCGGCAACGATTATTTCGATATGCTGGCGCTGGACGTGTACGACGACGGTAGCGGCTATTCCAAAGAAAAATACGATATCATCGTGAAGGCTTCAGGCGGCAAACCCATCGCCATCGGCGAATGCCAGCGTTACCCTACGGCGGCGCAGCTCGAGCAGCAGCCCTTGTGGACGTTCTTTATGGGGTGGGCGGAGCTTACCTTCGAACATAATTCCGAAGAGGAGATCAAAGCGCTGGCCAACGCCGGCAACATTCTTACGCTGGACGAACTGCCCGGATGGTAAGGCCGGCATTGCATCAACAAGAACCAACTACCATGCATCAACATTTATCGCTGCGGGAAAAGATCGGCTACGGGTTTGGGGACATGGCATCGTCCATGTTCTGGAAGCTCTTCGGCATGTACCTGCTCTTTTTTTATACGGACATCATGGGGATCAACGCGGCTGCCGCGGGCACCATGTTCCTCATCACCCGTATCTGGGATACGGCTTTTGATCCCGTGGTAGGCATCATGACCGACCGCACGCATAGCCGCTGGGGAAAGTTCCGGCCATACATCCTGCTCACCGCCGTGCCTTTTGGCGTTATCGGTGTGCTTACTTTTACCACGCCTTCGCTATCGCCCGCGGGCATGCTGGTATATGCATACGTTACCTATTCGCTGATGATGATGATCTATTCGCTCATCAATGTGCCGTACGCATCGCTGCTGGGCGTTATTTCGCCCGATAGCCGGGACCGCAATACGCTGGCCTCTTTCCGCATGGCCTTTGCGTTTGCGGGCAGCTTTATCGCGCTGGCGCTGCTGGAGCCGCTGGTGGACTATTTTTCAGGGTTCACGGCGGTGCAAACGTCCTGGCAATTGTCCGTTGCGGTCATTGCAGTGATCTGCGTCGTGCTGTTCCTTTTATGTTTCGCATGGGTGAAGGAAAGAGTGAAGCCGATACGCGAAGGGAACACGGCGCTGAAAGACGACCTGAAAGATCTGCTGCAGAACCGCCCCTGGTGGATATTGCTGGGCGCGGGTGTGGCGGCGCTGATCTTCAACAGCATCCGCGACGGCGCCACGCTGTATTATTTCAAGTATTATGTAACGGATAACGGCGCGTTCACGCTCGGCGCGCTCAGCATCAGCTGGTCCACGCTGTACCTCATGCTGGGGCAGGGCGCGAACATCATCGGCGTGGTGCTGGCCTCGCCGGTGGCCAACCGCATCGGCAAAAAGAGAACATACCTCGGCGCGATGGTGATCGCCAGCGTGCTCAGCATATTATTTTACTGGCTCGGCAGGGAGCAGCTTACGCTGATCTTTGTGTTCCAGTTCTTCATCAGCATTTGCGCGGGCATTATTTTCCCGCTGTTATGGAGCATGTATGCAGACATCGTGGATTATTCCGAATGGAGAACGGGCCGCCGTGCTACGGGGCTGATATTCTCATCCTCCTCCATGTCGCAGAAGCTGGGCTGGACCTGCGGCGGCGCGCTCACCGGCTGGCTGCTGGCGGCATTCGGCTTCCAGGCGAACGCGGTGCAGGGCGATGCGGCGCAAACGGGCATCGTGCTGATGCTGAGCCTGCTGCCCGCGGCGGGTTCGTTGCTGTCCATCGTGTTCATCGCGATGTACCCCTTGTCAGAAACGCGCATCGCGGAAATTGCCGGTTCGCTGGCGGAAAAAAGAAAAACAGGCAGTCATGCAGGAAACATTCAGGAAGGAATTACAAGCTGAGCTGGAGAACATTCTCCGCTTCTGGACGGAACATACCGTTGACGAAAAACACGGCGGCTTCAAAGGCAGGATCATGCACAACGGCGATACGGACACCTACGCGCTGAAAGGCGCCGTGCTGAACGCGCGCATACTATGGACGTTTTCCGCTGCCTGCCGTCACGACCCGCAGCCCGCATACCTTGCCATGGCGCGGCGCGCGTACGATTACCTCACCGCGCATTTTACCGACAAAGCCTACGGCGGCGTATACTGGACGGTAGACTATACCGGCCGCCCCGTGGACACAAAAAAACAGGTCTACGCGCTTTCTTTCGCGCTGTACGCTTACAGCGAATTTTATAAAGCCGCAGGCGAAGAAGCCGCGAAAGAACAGGCCATTGCGCTGTATCACGTGATCGAGCGGCATGCGTTCGACCCTGCGTACGGCGGTTATTTCGAGGCGTTCTCCCGCGAATGGGGCGCGCTGAAAGACCTGCGCCTGAGCGCGAAAGACGCCAACGAAAAAAAGACGATGAACACGCACCTGCACATACTGGAAGCCTATGCGAACCTGTATTCCGCCTGGCCGGACGAAGGTTTGAAAACGAGCATCAGCGGGCTGTTGCAGGTGTTTTACGATAAGATCCTCAACACGGACAAGAACCGCTTACAGCTCTTTTTCGATGAACGCTGGCAGGCCAAAGGCCATATGATCTCGTACGGTCACGACATAGAAGCGGCCTGGCTGATGCAGGAAGCCGCGGAAACGATCGGTGAAGAAACGCTGGTGACAAAGTTCCGCCAGCTGTCCGTAAACATGGCGGAAGCCGTGCTGGAAGGCGTGGACGCGGATGGCGGGCTCTGGTATGAATACGATGCGGATAAAGAACATTTGGTAAAAGAGAAACACTGGTGGCCGCAGGCAGAAGCGGTTGTCGGTTTCCTGAACGCCTGGCAGGTAAGCGGGGAAGAAAAATTCCTGCAGCAGGCTTTGGTAAGCTGGCGGTTCATCCGGCAGGAAATTCTTGATAAAGAGCATGGCGAATGGCTTTGGGGGATCGATGAGCAGGGAAGGGCGATGCAGGAAGATAAAGCAGGGCTCTGGAAATGCCCGTACCACAACGCCCGCGCCTGCCTGGAAGGTATCAGGAGATTGGCATAACAAACATATTCGTTGGGAAGAACCGGCGAAGGCGATATTTCTGACAGGCGTTGCAGGAAATTAATTCAGGGAAAAGAAGATAGATGAATGTATATCTTTATCTGTCGATCCAATCCCGGAAATCTATCAATCCTTGCAACGATGCGGACAAGAACATTCCTGACAGCGGCGCTTCTCATCCTGGGCGGCCAATTTGCAGCGAAAGGGCAGGCAAAGCCGCGGCCCAATATTCTCTTTGCGATCATGGACGATGCCACCTGGCTTCATATGAGCGCGTACGGCTGCCAATGGGTATCTACTCCCGCCTTCGACCGGGTTGCGTCCGGCGGCCTGCTTTTCAACCGGGCATATACGCCCAATGCCAAATGCGCGCCATCCCGCAGCAACATTCTCACCGGCAGAAATTCCTGGCAGCTGAAAGAAGCGGCCAATCACTGGCCGGATTTTCCTCCGGACATCGCGGTATTTACGGAGGCGCTTGCTGCAAACGGCTACCACGTTGGATTTACAGGGAAAGGCTGGGCGCCGGGTTATGCCCGGCATGCGGACGGCAGCAACCGGCAGCTGCTGGTCAAAGCCTGGAACGGGCAACGCACAACGCCCCCCACTACCGGCATCAGCAACATCGATTATGCCGCCAACTTCGAAAAATTCCTTGACGGGCGCACCGGTAAAGAACCGTTCTTTTTCTGGTACGGCGGCACCGAGCCCCACCGCGGCTATGAATACAGATCGGGCATTACGAAAGGAAAAAAGAATGTGCGGCAGGTGCCAGCCTCAGACGTGTTCCGCTTCTGGCCGGATACGGACTCGGTAAAGGAAGACCTGCTCGACTATGCTTACGAGATCGAATACTTCGACAGTCATCTTGAAAAAATGCTCCGGCTGCTGGAAGAAAAAGGCGAGCTGGCCAATACGCTGGTCGTGGTAACCTCGGACAACGGCATGCCTTTCCCCCGCGTAAAGGGACAGGCATATGAATATTCCTAGCTCCTGCCGCTGGCGATGATGTGGAAAGCAGGCATCGCCGCTCCGGGCAGAAAGATAAACGGGCTGGTGAGCTTTATCGATTTTGCACCCACTTTCCTGGAGATTGCCGGTGTAAATGCGATGATCGGCCTGCCGGGGCAAAGCCTCACCGGCATCTTCGCCAATAAGTCCGGTCGCCGCTCCCGCGTGCTTATCGGGAAGGAAAGGCACGACGTAGGCAGGCCCAACGACGACGGCTACCCGATCAGGGGCATCGTGAAGGGCGATTATCTTTATCTCCGCAACTTCAAAACAGACCGCTGGCCCGCAGGTAACCCGGAGACCGGTTACCTGAACACCGACGGAGGGATTACGAAAACCGTTATCCTGAATAAAGTATTCGCCGCTACCGATGAAGAGTTCGCTTACTGGGAGATCAATTTCGGGAAAAGGCCGGAGGAAGAATTATACAACATCAAAACCGACCCCGACTGCATGCTTAATCTGGCTGCTTCGGAAAAATCTTCCGCGCTGAAAAAGCAGCTCAGGACCGAACTGTTCACCGCATTAAAAGCAGAAGGCGACCCGCGCATGAACGGCAACGGCGACGTGTTTGACCGTTATCCATACATGGACAAAGGCAGCGCGCATTTTTACGAGCGCATGATGCGCGGCGAACGGCCCAAATCCGGCTGGGTGAGCCCGGCGGATTTCCAGGATGTGTCCGGTATTGAGAAAGTGCAGGAATCGCTGCGAAGGTTACTCCGACCGTAAAGACCGCACCGGGTTCATCAGCGCGGCTTTCATGGATTGTGCGCCGACGGTGAGCAGGGCTACCGCCGCGGCGGCGAGCCCGGGCAGGGCGAACATCCACCAGTGCAGCTCGATGCGGTATGCAAAGCCCTGCAGCCAACGGCTCATGAGCAACCAGGCGAGGGGCGAGGCGATCAGCACGGAAATAAGCGCCAGCCGCACCAGGTCTTTCGACAGCCTCGCTACGATCCCGGCGACGGAAGCGCCCAGTACTTTGCGGATACCTATTTCCCGCGTACGCCTTGCTATGTTGTAAGCCGTTAGTCCCAGTATGCCCATGCAGGTAATAAGCAGGATGAAGAAAGAAAATACCCGCGATATTTTTTCAAATTGCCGGTCCGCTTTGTATTGCGCGTCGAACATCTCGTTCATAAAATGATAATTGAAGAGGAAGCCGGGATACCGTCCGTCCCATACCTCTTTTACCTGCTTCAGCGTGGCGCTTACGTCGGTAGTGGACAGCTTGACGCCGAAAAAATTGGGCTGTTCCACATAATGATGGATGATGGGCGGCACCAGGTTTTTCAGCGACTGCTGGTTATAGTTCTTCACAACGCCGATTATCGTGGATTCCGGGATGCCCAGGGGCTGAGTCTTCAGCTTTTGCCCTATCGCATCGGCGGGGCTTCCGAAACCGAGCAGCCTGGCGGCCTCTTCATTGACGATCACTTCTTTCCAACGCGAAAGCCCCTCCGAAAAATTGGCGCCCGCGGCCAGGCGCATTTTCATGGCGGGGATAAACCCGTCGTCGATGCCGTAATAAGTAAAGCTGTATCCCTTGCCTTCTTCCGAACTGAGACGGCTAATGCCGACGGTGGTATTGAGCGCGTCCATGTCCACACCCGGCAGGCCTTCGCTAAGCGTTACGGTTTCCACGCCGGGGAGGCGTTCCAGTTCGTTCTTCAGCACGAGCCCCTGCCGCATCCGCGCGGAATCCGTGCCGTTGGAAAGCGGGGCGTTCAATATCAGCATCCCCTTCATGTCCATACCCATATCCTGCGCACGCAGGAACGCCAGCTGCCTGTATACGATGAACGAAACGGAAAGCACCAGCAAGGCCGCTGCGAACTGGCCGGTTACGAGCACCTTGCGGAACAGGAGGCTGCCTGAAGGCGTATTGGACCTTTTCGTGATGCTCACGGGCTTTACCGCCGATAATACCAGCGCCGGGTAGAAGCCGGAAAGCAGGCAATTGAGGAGGAACAGGCCGGCGCAGGTGGCCCAGAACAGCGGGGTGACAAAAAAAACATCTGCCACGGGCCGGCCGATCAACGCAAAATACGCGGGCAGGCCGAGCCATACGATCAGCAGGGAAAGGCCCATCGCAAACAGGTTCACCAGCAGGGTTTCCGCCAGCAGCTGCCCTGCCAGCAGGCTGCGGGACGAGCCCAGCACCTTGCGCATCGCCATTTCCTTGATGCGCCCGGCGGAGCGGGCGGTGGTCATGTTCACATAGTTCACCGCGCCCACCAGCAGCACCAGCAGCGCGGTGATGGAGAGGAACTGCACGGTTTTAGCATCGCCATTGATCTCCGGCTCGTAACCTTTATGGGAATAGAGATGAATGTCTTTCATCGGCTCGGCTACCGCGATCTCATGTTGCAGCTTTTCTCCGGAAACCTTGCGGAGCTTCCGGTTGAAGGCCGCCAGGTCTGCGCCGGGCGCCATGAGCAGGTAGAGATAGTTATTGTTCCCCTGCCAGTTGTCTGTCATGCGCCAGCCCATTTTTTCAAGGGAAGAAAAAGAGAGGAGCAGGTCGAATTTCAGGTGTGTATTTGGCGGCACGTCTTTTACGACGCCGGTTACCGTATAGAGGTGACCGTTATTCATCAGGGTTTTGCCCAGCGCGGGAGCACGGCCGAAGAACTGTTCGGCGGTGGATTGCGTGAGCACCATTTCCATCGGCCTGCGCAGCGCGTTCCCGGGATCGCCTTCAATAAATTCATAATCGAAGATGGTGAACATGGACGGGTCAACGGCATAGAGCTTGTCCAGCTGGAAA
>JBQCFV010000223.1:0-5444 GCA_051958695.1 Chitinophaga sp.
GAGGAAATACCCGCGGCCAATTCCAACAACATCCGCCCGGTATGGGTCGGAAAGAACGTGTATTTCCTAAGCGACCGCAATCATACCATGAACATCTTCCGGTACGATACCGGCAGCAAACAGGTAACGCAGGTAACGAAATTTACCAACGCCGATGTAAAGACCCTCACCAGCGACGGCAAAACGCTCGCGTTCGAGCAGAACGCGACCATCCACCTGCTGGAACCGGATAACGGAAAGGTGACGGACGTGCATGTAGCCATCCGCGCGGACATCCCTTACAAACGCCCGCACTATGAAAAGATCACGTCTTTCGAAAGAGTGAACATTTCTCCCACCGGCCAGCGCCTGCTGGTACAGGGCCGCGGCGAGATATTCAGCATCCCGAAAGAAAAAGGCGACGTACGCAATATCTCCACCTCGCCCGGCACGCATGAGCGCGAGCCCGCCTGGTCGCCCGACGGCAAATGGATCTCCTATTTCTCCGACAGGGACGGCAATTACAAACTCGTGTTGCGCGACCAGAAAGCGTTGAAAGACCCGGTAGAGATCGAATTGGGAAAAACGGTGTATTATTTCGGCCCCGCCTGGAGCCCGGACAGTAAAAAGATCGTATACAGCGACGCGCACTTCAATCTTTTTTATATCGATGTACAATCAAAAAAGATCACGAAGGTAGACACGTATTCCAACGGTTCCATTCCTTCAGGCAGCTCGAACGTGTTCGCGCCTTCGTGGAGCCCCGATTCCAAATACCTGGCGTACGTGAACGCCCAGCCCAACGGTTTTGACGCAGTGTACATCTACGATCTTGCGTCCGCTAAAAGCGTACAGGTGTCAGACGGTATGAGCGACGCAGGCAACGCGACCTTCAGCGCGGACGGCAAATACCTTTTCTTCCCTGCCAGCACCAACAGCGGTATGGCCATCAGCGGGCTGCACATGCATACTTATGAAAGAGAAGTAACGTCCAACATATACGCCGCGCTGCTTTCCAGCTCCACGCCCACGATCTTCACACCGGAAAGCGACGAGGAAACCGTGAAGGAAGACGATAAGAAAAAGGAAAAAGAAAAGGAGAAGAAAGACTCTTCAAAAACCGAAAAACCCAAACCCTCCGACGTTGATTTCGAAGGCATACAGGACAGGATCATCGCGCTGCCGATGGCGGCGGGCAACTACCGCTCGCTGAACGGAAAGGTGAAAGACAAGCTGTTTTATATCTCCGGCGATGAGATCCGTTATTACGACCTGAAGGAACGCAAATCGGAAACCTTTGCAAAAGGTTACGGCTACACGGTTTCAGCCGACGGGAAAAAGATACTCCTGGCTTCGGGTGGTAACTATCACATCGTAGACGCAGGGCACAAACCCGGTGCAGGCGAAGGGAAAGTGGACGTGTCAGGCGTCAGCCTGCTGGTAGACCCCGTCGCCGAATGGAAACAGATATTCGACGAAGTGTACAAGATCGAGAAAGACTTTTTCTATGTAAAAAATATGCACGGCGTAGACTGGGACGCGAACAAAAAGAAATACGCCGCGCTGCTGCCTTACGTCAGCAACCGCGCCGACCTTACTTACCTGCTCAACGAAATGATGAGCGAAATGGTGGTAGGCCATAACTATGTAGGCGCCGGCGATTTCCCGCAGGGCCCCAATGTGAGCACCGGCCTGCTGGGCGCGGAATATGAGATCGACAACGGGAAGTACCGCATTAAAAAGATCTATGGCACCGAACGCTGGTACCCTCAAAACAAAGCCCCGCTAAGCGTGGCCGGTCTTGACGTGAAGGAAGGCGATTACATCCTCGAGGTGAACGGCGTACCGCTTACGGAGAGCATGAGCATTTACCAGCTGCTGGAAGGCAGGGTAGGCAAGCAGGTGCTGCTGAAAGTGAACGGTCAGCCCAATGAGACCGGCGCGCGGGAGATCGTGGTGGAACCCGTTTCGCTGCAGGGCGAACTGGCGCTGCGTTTATCCGACTGGGTGGAAAGCAACCGCCGCAAGGTAGACCGGCTCAGCAACGGCAAGATCGCTTATGTATACATGCTCAATACGGGCCAGGACGGCTACACTTCCTTCAACCGCATGTATTTCGCGCAAACGGACAAAAAGGCGCTGCTGCTGGACGAGCGTTTCAACGGCGGCGGTTCCGTGGCGGATTATGTGATAGACATCCTTGGCCGCGAAGTGCTCAGCTACTGGGGTGTGCGCGACGGCCGCAGCTTTACTACGCCCGGCAATGCGATCTACGGCCCGAAAGCCATGCTGATCAACGAATACGCAGGCTCCGGCGGCGATATGATGCCCTGGATGTTCTCGCAGAAAAAGCTCGGCAAGCTGGTCGGCAAACGCACGATGGGTATACTCGTCGGCATCAGCGGCTATCCTTCGCTGATAGACGGCGGCTTCGTGACCTCGCCGAGCTTTGGCATCTACGACACCAAAGGCAACTGGATCATAGAAAATTACGGTACGCCGGCAGACGTGGAAGTAGAGCAAACGCCCGCCGATGTGATCGCCGGCCGCGACCCGCAGCTGGAAAAAGGCGTGCAGGTACTGCTGGAAGAGCTGAAAACAAGATCTTACGAGCCCGTGCCCAAACCGGCGGACCCGGTGAGGGTGAAATAATCATCCCGGTAAAATAAAAATGCCGCTTCCCTGAATGGAGGCGGCATTTTTTTATGCGGGGCAAGTCACAAATGAAAAGCCGCACCTTTTTAGGGGTGCGGCCTTTTCGTATTGGACATATAAAAACTTACAATCCGTCAACCCATTTCGGGTTCTGCGACAGGTTCCTGTTCAGCTGTCTTTCCTGGATGGGAATGGGCTGGAGGTAATCCTTCTCTTCGTCGAACGTTTTTTCAACGTCCTTGTTGATCATCACGTTGCCGGAAGTACCGTTCTCCAATAACATTTCGGTACCGAGCTTGAAGTACTGCACGCCTTTCACGGTAGGGTCGGGTTTTGCGCCTTCATAGATATGAACGTCGATAGTGCCGTTGGCATCGAGGTCGTACTGGCCAACACCGGGGAAGTACATGCCTTTGAACTGGCGTGTGAGGCTCTGGCCGGATTTCCAGCGCATGAGGTCGTTCCAGCGGTAGCTTTCCATCACCAGCTCGATCCTTCTTTCCCTGCGGATCTCGAGTATCACGCCTTTGTTAGCACCCGTCACGGCAGGGTATTGGGCTGCCATGTAAGGGTCGGGGCTGGCGTTGGCGGCGGCCAGGTCCATCACCGGCATGCCTACGCGGTCGCGCAGCTCGCCGATGGAATTTTTGAGATCCTCCTGCGTGAGCGTGCCCAGTTCCGCTTTGGCTTCGGCGAAGTTCAGCAGCACTTCCGCGTAGCGGAAAATGGGCATGGAGTTGATGGAACGGTTATAGGAATCGAAAGACATATCGCCTACGAATTTCACCAGCTGGTAACCGGTTACGCTGGCGCCAAAGTCCGGTGCCACGGGGTTGTTGGCCCCGATGCGGGAGTAGCCTGGAGTACGGATGGTCTGGGCAAGACGCGGGTCGCGGTTCCTTGTTTCATGGAAGAAAGTGATGGTGTCGTAGCGGGGAATGTCCGTAAAGCGTGAGCCGTCGGCCATCAGGTAGCTGTTCACCAATTGTTTTTCCAGGCCGGGTTTACCATAGGAAGACGTGATCGTATAGTAGTTCACGTTATGGTATACCGCGAGCTCGCTGCTATACCTGTTGGCGAGGATGATCTCTTCCTCGATGGGGTCGATGGAAGCGAACAGCTCCAGGTAGGCGGTGGCAGGCGAGCTGCCTTTGTAGATGCCATATTGCCCGGTGCCCATCAGCGTTTCAGCTGCATCGGCTGCCTGGGTAAGCAGGTTTTCCCAGCCCGCGATGCCGCGGTATTTCCGCCAGGTGCCTTCAAACAGGCATACGCGTGATTTAAACGCCAGCGCCGTATACCGGGTGATTTTCCCGGAGGTCTTTTTTAGCGTCGGGTCTATATTGGCGATGGCATAGTCGAGGTCCGCCAGTATAGAGTCCACCACCAGGTTGCGGGGATCTCTCGCTTTCGTAAGCGCGGCGGTGTCCGTCTGCTCTATCGTGTGCGAATACCAGGGCACGTCGCCGAAACGCTGCACTTTGTCGAAATAGAAATAAGCGCGGAAGAATTTAGCTACGCCGGCATGTTTGGCGGCGATATTCTCGGGCACCACCCTGTTATAGTTGTCGAGGAAAAAATTGATCTTCCGCAGCTCGCTCCAGGTCCAGTTGCCGCCGGTAAGGGGTACCTGGCGCCGGCCCGTGAGGTTGTCGCCCAGCGAGGTCTTCACCACGTTGTCGATATCCTCGTTGTAAATGCCTTCGGCATTGGGAAATGCGGAATAAAAGGAGTTGACGTAGAAGTCCAGCTCCTTTTCGGATTTGAAGTACTGGTCTGGCGCGATCTGCGACAGCGGCTGGCGGTCCATGAACTTGCTGCAGCCGGCTAAAAGGCTGGCGCCTGCAAGTACGAGTATGGATATATGCTTTTTCATGTTGATCCTTTTTTAATGTTTAGAAAGAAATGTCAAGACCTGCGGAGAACACTTTGCCGAAAGGATATACGCGGCCGTTGGCATCTGCGGCGGCCTGCTCCGGATCGATGTAATCGGATTCCAGCTTGGTCCAGGTCAGCAGGTTGTCGCCGCTGATGTAAAAGCGGCAGCGGCTAAGCTTCACGCGCCTGAGCACGTTATCCGGCAGGGAGTAGCCCAGGGTCACGTTTTTCAGGCGGAGGTACGCCAGGTCCTGCATATACTTGTCGTTCACATTGGTAAGCGGGTTGTTCCCGTTCAGCGCTATATAACCACGCAGGCGCGGGAAGTAGCTGCTCTGGCCTTTTTCAGGCGTCCATACCAGGTCGGTGAAATTTTCCGGGATGAAGGAATAGTACGGGCGGCTGTAAGGGCCCCAGAATTTGTCCGCGTTCGCGCCGGGGTACCAGTTCTTTTTACCGATGCCCTGGAAGAAGAAGGACAGGTCGAAGTTGTTCCAGCTGGCGCTGCCGTTAAAGCCGTAAGGGAAACGGATCTGGTTGTTGCCGAGGTACACGAGGTCGCCGTGATTGTCCAGCGTGTTCAGGCCCGGGTTGATGATGCCGTTGCTGTCGAGGTCTTTGAACTTCAGGTCGCCCGCGTGCAGGTTCTTCCATTCGCCGTTGGCGCTTTTAATGCTGGAACCTACGAGGGACTGGTCCACTTTGGCCTGCCATGACAGGGCTTCTTCATCCGTGTTGAAATAACCGTCGGTTACATAACCCCACATTGCGCCGTATTCCTGGCCCACATAATAATCGTTGAGGCGGAACGTCGGGTTGTCGTATTTGGTGATCACCGATTTGTAGTCGCTCAGGTTGGCGCCCAGGCTCCAGATGAAAGGTTTGCCGGCTACGTCGAACTGGTCGTTGTAGCTGATGCTCAGCTCAAAACC
>JBQCFV010000224.1:0-5343 GCA_051958695.1 Chitinophaga sp.
CGGTTTCGCGCACCGCATCGTGAACCTGTTCGACGGAAAGGTGGTGACCGAAAACATCAAAGAGCAATTTCACGTATAAAAAAACGCCGCCGCATGTTTCGTAATATCAAAGTTGCATTCAGAACGCTCTTCGCGCAAAAGCTTTACGCGTTCATCGTTATCGCGGGCCTGGCGATCGGCCTTGCCATCAGCACGCTGCTACTCAGCTGGGTGCAGGACGAGCGCAGCTACGACGCTTTTCATTCGAAAGGAGAAGATATTTACAGGGTGAACAGCCACTTCATGAGCGGCGCCAAATTGCAGAACTGGGAAACCACGCAGCCGGCCGTTGGCCCGCATGCGAAAAGCTCGGTGCCCGGCGTGACAGACATGGTGCGCGTAGCGCAGGCATGGGACGTGTCGAAATTCGAAAGCGGCGGAAAAACTTTTTATGAAACGAAGGTCGCTTATGTGGACCCGTCTTTTTTCACCATGTTCGACTTCCCTGTTCTGAAAGGAACGGCGTTCCCGAACAGCAATTCCCTCGTGCTTACCAGGTCCGCCGCAAAAAGGTATTTCGGCAAGGAAGACCCGCTGGGGAAAGTGATAACGGTGGATAAAGACCATCAGTTCACCGTAAGCGGCATCATTGCCGATATGCCGCGCAATTCCAGCATCAGGTTCGATATACTGTTTCCGATGAAATTGCGTGCGGATAACTACAGGTCCGGCTACTGGAAATCCATGGACGACGACTGGGGTAATTTTTATGCGTACACTTACCTGTTGATGCAGCCGAACGTGGATATAAAAAAGACCGACAGGCTGCTCGGCGGGGAATGGGTGAAAGGAAGCCCGAACGAACCCACGCAGAACCGCGGTTACGACCTCCAGCCGCTTCGCGACGTGCATCTTTATAAAATCACGGGTGAAGAAGGGCTGATGAAAGTAGTGCGCATCTTTTTTATTGTCGCCATCGTCATATTGCTCATCGCCGGCATCAATTATGTAAACCTGGCCACCGCCCGGGCGCATCAGCGTGCGGTGGAGATCAGCGTGCGCAAACTGATCGGGGCGAACCGCTGGCAGCTTTTCCGCCAGTTCATGACGGAATCTTCCATCATATTCGTGCTGGCGGTAATTTTTTCAATATTGCTTATGTGGCTGCTGTTGCCATTCTATAACGGGCTCACCGGCAAAACGACTGGTTTCGGCGAAGTAAGCGGACAGATATTGCTGACGCTGCTGATCAGCAGCGTGATCATGTTGCTGCTTTCGGCGGTTTACCCGGCCCTGCACCTGATGCGTTTTGATCCGATGCGGTCGCTGAAAGGCAAAACGGCCATGAGCGGAGGCGCGTTCAGGAAAACGCTGGTAGTGGTGCAGTTCTTTATTTCCATCGTGTTGGTGGGCTGTACGCTGGTGATAGGCATGCAGCTGAAATATATCAACAGCAAACCGCTCGGTTTTAACAGGGATAATGTGCTGATGTTTTCCGCACGCAACATGCAGCAGCATGTCGAAGCCGTGAAAGACAGGCTGGGCAAGGTACCCGGGGTGAAGGCGGTCTTTTTCGGGAACGCAAATCTTTCATTCATCAACAATAGCACCAGCGATACGGACTGGGACGGCCGCGAGCCCGGAACGAGCCTCAACATCAAACATATCGCCGTGGATGCGGAGTTTATGCGGGCCATGGATATGCAGATGAAAGAAGGCCGTATGTTCCGCCCCGGCAAAGCCGACTCAGCCAGTTATATTCTCAACGAAGAAGCCATTAAAATGACGGGTATCAAAGATCCTGTCGGCAAACGTTTCAAGCTCCTCGACGTAGACGGCACCATCATCGGGGTGGTAAAAAATTTTCATACCGGCTCCATGCACGACAAAATCCCGCCGGTGATCATGCGTTACAGCACCAGCACCTGGAAGATGTACGTAAAAACCACGGGGGAAAATACGCCCGCCATTGTGGCCGCCATCGAAAAGATATGGAAAGAATACAATCCCGAATACCGCTTCGATCATGAGTTCATGGAAGATACTTTCATGAAGCTCTACGACCAGGAGGTGCGTACCGGCAAACTGTTCACATGGTTCGCCGGCGTCGCGATATTCCTGTCGTGTCTCGGGCTGTTCGGCCTCGCGACCTTCACCATCCACCAGCGCACCAAAGAGATCGGCATACGCAAAGTGCTGGGCGCTTCCGTTGCGGGCATCGTGCAGCTTATTACGAAAGACTTCCTGAAGCTGGTATTCATCGCCATCCTGCTGGCCACGCCGCTTAGCTGGTATGCCACGGACCAATGGCTTCAGGGATATGAATACCGCGCCGTCATACCATTCTGGGTGTTCGCCGCGGCAGGCGCCATGGCCGTGATGGTGGCCATTTTCACCATTGGCCTGCAATCCGTGAAAGCCGCGCTGGCCAACCCCGTGAGAACACTGAAAACCGAGTAATTATGGACAGAATGATCTCTGCAGTCGATATAATGCCGGGTTTCCAGCCTGTAAAGGCTGCATTGCTTAACCCCGTGCGCTCGCTGCGTTCGGAATAAAAACGGCCGCTCATGATCCGCAACTACCTTAAAATAGCATGGCGCAATTTGTGGAAACACAAAACGAACACCTTCATCAACCTGCTGGGGCTTACGGTGGCATTCACCATTTGCCTGCTGTTGCTGCTGAGCGTGTATTTTGAATTTTCCTTCAACAAATTCCATTACCAGCCGCATAACCTTTACAGGGCCTATTTTAAAGTACAGCTGCCGGAAAAGCCGTCCCTGCAGCCCTCTATGCCGGAGCCGTTGCTCAAAGAGTTGAAAAGCCAGTTCCCGGCGGTACAGGCCGGTACGCGGTACAACCGGAACGGCGCGGAGATCGTGTATAACGGCAAACATTTTTTCCAGGAAATGGCTTTCGCCGATCCGGATTTTTTCACCATGTTCAGCTTCCCGCTGGAAAAAGGCAACGCCACGCAGGCGCTGGCCGGGCTGGACAATATCGTGCTGTCCCACAAAACGGCGGCGGCTGTTTTCGGTGAAGAAGATCCTATCGGCAAGCAGCTGCGCGTGCAAAGCGGTGGTCCCTGGAAAGTATTCACCGTAAGCGGCGTGGCGGCCGAAGCGCCTGTTACCTCCAGCATCAAATTCGACGTGGTGGCGCGTTTCGAGCATGGTTTCACCTATCCGCCCACCGTCGGCAACTGGGACGCCACCAACCACGACGTCATTCTCCGCCTCCGCGAAGGAACGGACGTGCATGCGTTTGAAAAAGCGCTGCGCGGGCTCATGCATCTTCAATACAAAGACTATATCAGCGACCTGAAAAGGGATGGGGCAAGGCCCGCGCCCAACGGGGAATACAAAGAGCTGCTTATGCAGCCCTACCTGGATATGCATACGGACACCAGCATGCGCGGCGTGGGCGATACCATCAGCCGATCGTACCTCTATCTTTTATTGTCCGTGGCGGTATTCGTCATGTTCATCGCCTGTATCAACTTTATCAATCTTTCCGTCGGCCGTTCGTTTACCCGTTCCCGTGAGGTGGGCCTGCGCAAAACGCTCGGCGCCATGCCGGCGCAGGTGGCCATCCAGTTCTGGGGCGAAGCGGCCATCATCAGCGCGCTCGCGCTTTGTATCAGCATTCCTTTGTTTTATTTCCTGCTGCCGCATTACAAGCTGATCTTCGGCAGCAGCATCGATACCGGCGTATTGTTCCACCCCGGCATCATCGCCTCGGTGGCGGGCTGCTTCCTGCTGGTAACGCTGCTGGCCGGCGGCTATCCCGCGCTGGTAATGACCCGCATGGACCCCGTGCATATCCTCAAAGGCAAGCTGAAGCTGAAAACTTCCGGCAGCCTGCGCAACGGTCTTATCATCGGGCAGTTCGCCATTGCCATATTGCTGATCGGCTGCACGCTGGTGGCCTGGAAACAGCTGAACTACCTGCGCGCCCGCCCGCTGGGCTATAACAGCACGCAGGTGGTAAGCATTCCCGTAGGGCAGGAGGTGGACGGCCGCGAAGCGCTGGAGCTGCTGCGCCAGAAGCTCGATGCGGAACCCGCCGTACTGAGCGTTTCCGGTCTTTCGAAAAATATGGGCGTTGGCATCGATGGCAGCGATTATACGTTTTCGGTCGGGTTCGATTACAAGAACAGGAACGTGACGATGGAATGGCTGAACGTTGGCTACGACTTTACAAAAACCATGGAACTGCCTATGGCCGCGGGCCGCGACTTTTCCCGCAACTTCCCGACGGACAGCAACGGCATCGTGATCAACGAGCAGATGGCGCGGAAGATGGGAGTGAAAGAACCTGTCGGCGAGCTGTTGCAGGTGGAAGAGCTGGGGCTGCCGCTGAAAGTGATCGGGGTGGTGAAGGACTTCAACTTTCAGAGCCTGCGCCGGCCGGTAGAACCGATGGGGCTCGTGATGTACAAGGAAATGCCCGTCAATTATCTGCTTGTGAAAGTGCGGCCGGACAACCTGCCCCATATCATGGACAAGCTGAAAACCGCCTGGGCGCAGATCGCGCCGCGATCCGAGTTCAGGGGCAGCTTCCTCGACGAGAACATCAACCGGCAATACAACCGCGAAGAAAAGTTCACGCAGATATTCGTATATGCGGCGGCGGTAGCCATCGTGCTTTCCTGCCTCGGCCTCTTCGCGCTGGCCGTGCTCGCCATCATGCAGCGCACGCGCGAGATCGGCATACGCAAGGCCCTTGGCGCTTCCGCGGGCAGCATCATGCAGCTGATCACCAAAGATTTTGTAAAGCTCATCGTCATCGCCATGATCATCGCTACGCCGCTAGCCTGGTATTTTATGAGCATCTGGCTGAAAGATTTTGCTTTCAGCGTGCGCATCCAATGGTGGTGGCTGCTGGTCGCAGGCATGCTGGCGCTTGCCGTGGCGCTCTGTACTATCAGCTACCAGTCGCTCAAAGCGGCTTTCGCCAATCCCGTGAAATCCCTTAAAACGGAATAAAATGCTGAGAAATTACATCAAGATCGCCTGGAGGAACCTTTGGAACAACAAAGTGTTCGGCATCATCAACATTACGGGTCTTACCATCGGCCTTACCTGCTGCATGTTCATCCTGCTCTGGGTGGCCAACGAATGGAACTTCAACCGTAACCACGACCACCTTGGCGATATTTACCAGGTATACGACCACCAGTATTATTCCCACGGCGAAATACTCACGGTATCGGCCACGCCCGGCCCGCTGGCGGACCAGCTGAAGGCGGAAACGCCGGGCATCCTGCATTCCGGCCATCTTTCATGGCCAGGCGAAAAGCTGTTCTCCGCAGGCGACAAACACCTGAAATTCGACGGCCAGTATGCCAACAACGATTTC
>JBQCFV010000225.1:0-3131 GCA_051958695.1 Chitinophaga sp.
TCATAACAAAACCATCCGGCAAACCCTCGACCAGCTTTTCCAGGGCCGCATGAAATACATCGAAAGCGGCGACCACATCATCCTGCAGCATGCCGACGCCCTGCGCGAGCGCCATTACGTGATCAGCGGTTATGTGCGCGACCGGGAAAGCGGGATGAACATCGTCAACGCCAGCGTATACGACCGCTCCGATCTCGCCTCCGCCTTTACCAATACGGAAGGATATTTCCTGCTGCGGCTCAAGGACAGGGGCCGCCAGCCTTCCATACAGCTTACCGTCAGCAAAGAATTGTACCTCGATACCAATATGTACGTCATGCCCGGTTTCGACCGCGAGCTGCACGTCACCATCGCACCCGCAAAACCAGTACAGCTGCGCGAGTTCACCGTCAGCGACCAGGTAGAAAAAACCTGGCTGGGCAAACGGCTGCTGTCGCAGGGCCTGCGCCGGCAAACCGAGAACATCTCGCGTTTTTTCGCCAGTAAGCCCGTGCAGTCCTCCATCCTGCCCTCCGTGGGCTCGCATGGCAAAATGGCCGGGCAGGTGGTGAACAAGTTTTCCCTCAACATCCTCGGCGGCTACTCCGCCGGTACCGATGGCGTGGAGATCGCGGGCGGCTTCAACATCAACAAAAAAGACGCGCAATACGTGCAGGTGGCCGGCATCTTTAACATGGTAGGCGGCAACGTGACCGGCGCGCAGGTGGGCGGCATTTTCAACCACAACCTCAAAAATGTGAAAGGCGCGCAGGTAGGCGGCATCGGCAACTATTCCGAAGGCAGCATGAGAGGCCTGCAGGTGGGCGGTATCTATAACCTGATGGGCGATTCCGTGTCCGGCGTGCAGATCGGCGGCATTTACAACGGCAGCAAAGGCAATGTGCACGGTATGCAGATCGCGGGCATCGCCAATATGGCGAAAGGCAGCGCGCAGGGCGGGCAGATAGCGGGGATTACCAACCTGTACCGCGGCAGCGTGAACGGCGTGCAGATCAGCGGTATCGCGAATGTGAACATCGACACGGCCGCAGGCATGCAGATCGCGGGCATTTCCAATTTTGTGGGAGACGATGCGCGGGGCGTGCAGCTTTCCGGCATCACCAATATCACCGGGCACGATTTTAACGGCCTGCAGTTCGCCGCTTTGTACAACCATACCGGCGGTATTTTGCAAGGCGTGCAGATCGGGCTGCTGGGCAATTATTCCCGGGTATTCCGGCGCGGCGTACAGTTCGGGCTCGTGAACGTAACGGACAGCTCGGGAGGCGCCGGTATAGGGCTGGTGAATATTGTAAGGAAGAACGGGTATTACAAGCTCAGCTTGTTTACCAGCGACCTGCTGCCCGTCAATCTTTCGTTCAAAAGCGGGAGGAAACAATTCTACTCCATTCTCTACGCCGGTGTGGGCGACCGGCTGCATAGCTTCGGCCTGGGCATCGGGCGGGAATTTTCGCTGCGCGACCGCCGTCTTGCCATCACCACCGATCTTCTTCAGCAAAATCTTTTTGACCGTTCCTGGAAAAATATGGGGCAGGCGTACCGGTTCATCCCGCAGCTGCATTTCAAAGCGGCAAAATGGTTCTCCGTACAGGCGGGGCCGGTGTTGTCTTTCGCGGAATACAAAGAGGGGCTTGCGGACCATCCCTGGAAAGGTTATCCGTCTATTGCATCAGGCAGCACCGTTTCCGGCTGGCTGGGCTGGCAGGCGGGGATCAGTTTCTTTTAAAGGTTTTCCCCTTCCAGCTGCGCCGCTATCCAGCCGCTCGTCCAGGCGTGCTGGAAATTAAAACCGCCGGTGATACCGTCCACATCCATCACTTCGCCCGCAAAATACAGGCCCGGCGCAATGCGGCTCTGCATGGTCTGCGGATCTATTTCAGACAACTTTATCCCGCCGCAGGTGACGAACTCTTCCTTGAACGTGGTCTTCCCTTTCACGGGAAACTCCATCGCCGTAAGGCTCCGGATCAGTTTATTCTGCTCTTTCGCGGGCAGTTCCGCCCAGCGCACCTTGTCGTGTATGCCTGCCTGTTGCAGCAAGAATTGCCACAACCGCTGCGGCAGGCCAAAGGGATTTTTTGTCTTCATAAGCTGCCCGCCCATATCCAGCCGCCATTGCGGCCAGGCTTCACGGAGGGAATTTTCATTATAGTCCGGCAGCCAGTTGACCAGCAACGTGAACTGGTATTGCTGCTCCTGCAAATACCGTGCGCCCCAGGCGGAAAGCCGCAGCACTACGGGACCGCTCATGCCCCAATGTGTAATAAGCAGCGGGCCGATTTCCTGCAGTTTGCTGCCCGCGATCTTCACCTGCGCCTGCGGCACGGCTACGCCCATCAGCTCCGTGACGGGATTGCCGGGCATGTTGAAAGTGAACAACGAAGGGGCGGGCGCTTCAATGCTATGACCCAGCTCCGTAAGCCAGCCAAACTTCTGCGCCTGCGTAAACCCGCCTGCGGCCACGCATACATACCGCGTGTCGATCGCGGGCGCGCCAGCCAGGTGTACTTTCCAGCCCGCTTCCGTTCTTTCCAGCGCGGTTACGTCCGCATGCGTGCGCACGGTTACCCCGTGGCGGTCCGCTTCGCGCAGCAGGCAGTTGATGATGGTTTGGGAATTATCGGTGACGGGAAACATCCTTCCATCGTCTTCCACCTTCAGCTCCACGCCCCTGGCCGCGTACCATTCCACGGTGTCTGGCACAAAGAAGCGCATGAAGGCTTTTTTCAGGAAACGTTCGCCGCGCGGGTAACGTTTGGTCATGTCCGCCACGGACTGCAGGTTGTGCGTCACATTGCAACGCCCGCCGCCGGACACTTTTACCTTGGACAGCAGCTTGCCGGTTTTTTCAAGTACCGTTACGCTAAGCCCGGGATGCAGCCGCGCGGCGTTCACCGCGCAGAAAAAACCTGCCGCGCCGCCGCCGATCACGATCAGCCTGTTGATTGCCTGTTGATGTTTCGTCATAATGCTTTCCGGCGCTTTTTACGGGAGGTCCCGGTTGCGCAATGCCCGCTGCCGGCCGCGAATTTCGCAATAATGCGGCAAAAACGAAATGTTAAAATATCCGGCGCATTCTCTACTAGTTATTCGTAATTCACTATCTTGGATCATTAAACGATTAGCATTCC
>JBQCFV010000226.1:0-6200 GCA_051958695.1 Chitinophaga sp.
ATATTTGAACTGAATGGCAAGGAAATGAGCATGGTGCGGGACGCGGAGTGGCTTCTCGTCAAAAACCGCATCATCGAAAAAGTATACGGTCTTTTCGGGGCGCTGCAGCAGGCCATGGCCGGAGCGCCGCAGGTATCGGCGATGCCGGAGGCGAATGCGCAGCCGCCAAAGATCAGCAAGGGAGAGCAGTACGAAGGTTTGCCCTACGTGATGCTCGACTATCCCCGTTCGTTCAGCCGCGAGAGTATTTTCGCCTGCCGCACGTTTTTCTGGTGGGGCCGGTTTTTTAGCCTTACGCTGCACCTGGCCGGCGATTCGCTGAACACGTACAGGGCGCGGCTGCTGCAAATGCAGGACTGGCTGGCGGAAGCCGGCTGGTATGTATGCGTGCACGACGATCCCTGGCAGCATCATTTTGGCGGTGACAACTACCGGGATGTGCGGTCGCTCACGCCTTCGCAATGGGCGCAGCTGGCGGAAAGACCGTTCGTGAAATTCGCTAAAAGGTATGATTTAGAGGAATGGGGGAAAATGATACCCGTTGCAGTGGCCCAGTACGCGGCACTGCTGGATATGCTGAAGGGGTGAGGACTAATTGCCTATACGGTGGAAAAGATCTTTGATCTGGTAATCCCACAGCTGGCTTTGATCTGCCACTTCTTTCTTTTCGGCGAAATCTCTGATCACCAGTATGGTCATATTGGTAACTTCGGAAATCTGGATCCTGAATTCGAAAAATTCGTTTTTTGGAGCGTGTAACCAATGTAAACGGATGTACTCGTCTTCCTCCTGGTCCATTACTTCTGCTTCTTCCGTTGATCCGTTCCAGGAAAAAGAAAAAACATTGTCGCGGAGATCTACTTTATCTGCAAACCATTCCTGCAAGCCTGCAGGGGTGGAAAGAAATTCATAAAGGATACTTGGAGAGCACCGAACCGGGTATTCTAACTCATATTGCACTTTCTTTGACATCGCACAGTATTATTATTAAATCAAAATCATCTGCCTGCAATTATAGAAATTTTTTCATCCTATCAAAATAAATTTTGGAAAATTTTCGATATATTAACTATTTCATTCTCAAACCTGATCATAATTTAAAATATGAAGTTTTCTAATTATGTATCAGGCAGTTTTTTATCTTTTTAGTCAAGCTTCCTGACTATCGCCCTCCAAACTAAAAGTGAATACAGTACCGGATTTGGTTAATGCAGTATCAGCCGAATAGAAACTAGCCAACAATCGATTTAGCTTGAACATGATTCAATGGGAAGTAATTTTTTTTGGGTGGTATCTAAAAAAAGTTATTTTTGTCTAGCATTCTTCTAAATTAACTTATTAATAACCTGTAACTGTTCCCGTGCTATGTCAATGCGCCAACTCAAAATCACGAAGTCTATTACGAATCGTGAATCACAGTCGCTAGAAAAGTATCTGCAGGAGATCGGCAAAGTGGATCTCATTACGCCGGAAGAAGAAGTGAATCTGGCGATCCGCATCAAACAAGGGGACCAAAGGGCTTTAGAGAAGCTGACCAAAGCCAATCTGCGTTTCGTGGTATCCGTTGCCAAACAGTACCAGAACCAGGGCTTATCCCTTTCTGATCTTATCAACGAAGGCAACCTCGGCCTCATCAAAGCCGCCCAGCGTTTTGACGAGACCCGCGGCTTCAAGTTCATCTCTTACGCCGTTTGGTGGATCCGCCAGAGCATACTCCAGGCCCTGGCCGAACAATCCCGCATCGTTCGCCTCCCGCTCAACAAAGTAGGGCTGTCAAACAAGATCAGCAAAGCATATTCCCAGCTGGAACAGGAATTCGAGCGTGAGCCCTCGCCGGACGAGCTGGCCACCATCCTCGAGATCAATACCGAAGAAGTAGAGGCCACCCTCGGCGTAGCCGCCCGCCACGTGTCTATGGACGCGCCGTTCATCGACGGGGAAGACAACTCCCTGCTGGACGTGCTCGAAAACCCGAACGCCGTTAGCGCGGACGAGGAGCTGGACCATCACGATTCCCTCCGCCGCGAGATCGAACGTTCGCTGAGCACCCTCACCGACCGCCAGAAAGACGTGATCATGCTGTATTTCGGCATCGGCGTGGAACATCCCATGAGCCTTGAAGATATCGGCGAAAAATTCGGCCTCACCCGCGAAAGGGTACGCCAGATCAAAGATAAAGCCATCACCAAGCTCCGCACCACCAGCCGCAGCAAACTGCTGCGCAACTACCTGGGAGGCTGAGCCGGTTCATAAAGCACAAGCTGAAAAAGTAAAAAAGAAGGTCAGATGCAATGCCGGCCATCTTTTTTACTTTTTTAGTTTATAGAAACCGTATTTTTGCAATCCAAAATTTTTACCAGCATAATATATGTTTGAATCATTATCGGAGCGGCTCGAAGGGGCCTTCAAACAGCTCAAAGGCGAAGGCCGCATCTCGGAGATCAATATCGCGGCAACGGTAAAGGAGATCCGCAGGGCCCTCGTGGACGCGGACGTGAACTACAAGATCGCCAAGGACTTTACCGATAAGGTGAAAGACAAGGCCCTCGGCGAAAAAGTGCTCACCGCCATTTCCCCCGGCCAGCTGATGGTAAAGATCGTGAAAGATGAGCTGGTGGAGCTGATGGGCAGCACCGAATCCGAGCTGGACATCAAGACCAATCCCACCGTCATTCTCATCGCAGGCCTGCAGGGTTCCGGTAAAACCACCTTCTCCGGCAAACTGGCCAATTTCCTCCAATCCAAAAAGAACAAAAAGCCCCTGCTCGTGGCGGCGGACATTTACCGTCCCGCGGCCATCGACCAGCTGAAAGTGCTGGGCGGGCAGATAGGGGTGGAAGTATACAGCGAGCCCGAGAACAAAAACGCCGTGCAGATCGCCGAGAACGCGGTGAAGCACGCGAAAGCCCAGGGCAACAACATCGTGATCATCGACACCGCCGGCCGCCTCGCGGTAGACGAAGTGATGATGACCGAGGTCAGCAATGTGAAAAAAGCCGTGAACCCGCAGGAAGTGCTGTTCGTGGTGGATTCCATGACCGGCCAGGATGCGGTGAACACCGCCAAAGCGTTCAACGACCGGCTGAACTTCTCCGGCATCGTGCTCACCAAGCTGGACGGCGATACCCGCGGCGGTGCGGCGCTCACCATCACCTACACCGTACAGAAGCCCATCAAGTTCGTGAGCATGGGCGAAAAGCTGGACACGCTCGACGTATTTTACCCCGAGCGTATGGCCCAGCGCATACTCGGCATGGGCGACATCACCACCCTCGTGGAAAGGGCCCAGGAGCAGTTCAACGAAGAGCAGGCAAAAAAGCTGGAGAAAAAGATCCGGCAAAACCAGTTCGATTTCGACGACTTTAAAGAACAGCTGCAGCAGATCAAAAAGATGGGCAGCATCAAGGACCTGCTGGGCATGATACCCGGCGTGGGCAAAGCGGTGAAGGACCTGGACATCAGCGACGACGCCTTTAAAGGCATCGAGGCGATGATCAATTCCATGACGCCGGCCGAACGCGGCAACCCGGACCTGATCGACGGCAGCCGCCGCAAAAGGATCGCGAAAGGCGCCGGCAAGGAAATACAGGACGTGAACCAGTTCATGAAACAGTTCGAGCAGATGCGGCAGATGATGAAAATGATGAACAAGATCCCGGGCGGGGCCAAGGGTTTGAAAATGAGATAACAAAATATAGCAGTAAAATGCAGCGTTAAATTTTGTTTTGAAAATTTCAATTTTAACGGTACATTTGCTGCCCGAATTAGAAACAATATTTTTTAACAACTCGCAAAAAATAATTCGACTTATTTATGCCAGTAAAGATCAGATGACAGAGACACGGCGCGAAAAAGAGACCTTTTTACTTTATTGTTGTGGCTGACGCCCGCGCGCCCAGGGATGGTAAATTCATCCAGAAAATCGGTACCTACAATCCTTTGACCGTACCCGCATCTATCAACCTCGATACGCAGAAAGCGCTCCGCTGGCTGCAGAAAGGCGCACAGCCGACCGATACCGTTAGACGCATCCTGTCCTTCAAAGGCGTACTGTATCTCAAACACCTTCTCAGAGGGGTTAAACTCGGTCTGTTCGACGAGCCTACCGCCTACACCAAATTCGAGCAATGGCAGGCTGACCACGAAGAGAAAGTATCCGCACGCCGCGAAAGCCAGAAAAGGGCTATCCGCGCTGCGCAGCCGGTTGTAAGGAAAGTGGAGGAAGCGCCCAGCGCCCCCGCAGCAGAAGCTGAAGGCGGCGAAGAAGCTCCCGAAGCATAATCCGGCAACTAATAACATATTCAGAAAGGGAAGATTTGCTCGCAAAGATTCCCTTTCTGCTTTTACAAGGTCCCCGCTTCATGGCTAATTATTTCAATATCGGCAAACTGAGCGCCACGCATGGCACGGACGGGGAGTTCATTCTCCGTCATAGTCTTGGCAAACGCACCGCGCTGAAAGATGTGGCCGCTGTTTTTATCGAAGAGCGGAAAGACAGCTTTCTGCCCTATTTCCTGCAGCGCGCCAAAGCCAAAGACGCCGAGCACGTCTTCGTCAAGCTCGAAGGCATCGACAGCCGGGAAGCGGCCCGCAAGATGTTGCAAAAGGGCGTGTATCTCGAAGAAGCGGACTTCAAGGCCCAGGCCTCTGGCTCCGCCCCGCTCTCGCTGCTCGGCTACAAGGTGGAAGACAGCGTGGAAGGCGCCCTCGGCGTGATCGAGGAGATCATCGAAATGCCGCACCAGGTGCTGGCCCGCGTTACCTACAAGGAAAAAGAAATGCTGCTGCCGCTCAATGAGCAGACGCTGCTGAAAGTGGACAAAAAGAAGCAGCTGGTACGGCTGGAGCTGCCGGAAGGCCTGCTGGATATTTATTTAGGTTAAACTGCTTTTGAATAGGCGCGTGCAGCGCTGTACCCGGCCTTTTGGAGGCCGGTACCGTTAAAAACGAACCTTATGCGGATAGACATCATCACTGTATTGCCCGAACTGCTGGAAAGCCCCTTTGCCCATTCCATCATGAAACGGGCGAAAGACAAGGGGCTGCTGGAAGTGAACGTGCATCACCTGCGCCAATACTCCAATTTCCGGCAGAACCAGGTGGACGATTACCAGTTTGGCGGCGGCGCGGGCATGGTGATGATGATAGAGCCGCTGGTGAACGCCATCGAGTCCCTGCAGAAAGAAACCGCGTACGACGAGATCATTTACCTCACGCCGGACGGGCAGACGTTTAACCAGAAAATGGCCAACCGCCTCAGCCTGAAAGGCAACCTGCTGCTGATCTGCGGCCATTACAAAGGTATCGACGAGCGGGTGAGGGAACATTTCGTGACCATGGAGATCTCGATCGGCGACTTCGTGCTGTCCGGCGGGGAGCTGGCCGCAGCCGTAGTGGTAGACGCCATCGGGCGCTTGCTGCCGGGCGTGCTGAACGACGAGACCTCGGCCCTGTTCGACTCCTTCCAGGACAACCTGCTGGCGCCCCCCGTATACACCCGGCCCGAAACCTTCCGCGACTGGAAAGTGCCGGCCGTGCTGATGAGCGGCGATCACCGCAAAATAGAGGAATGGCGCCACGACGAAGCGGTAAAACGCACGAAAGAGCGCCGGCCCGACCTGCTGAAACACGATTAGAACAATATTTTTTTAAAAACAGGGAAAAGGTGTTGGTATTTGGAGATAGTTCCTTACCTTTGCCGTCCTATAAATAATTGAAAGATGAACGCGATTTCTTTTGTTCACGAGCAGTTGACTGCCAGCAAACAATTTCCGAAATTCAAAGCCGGTGACAATGTTACCGTTAAATATAAGATCGTAGAAGGCAACAAGGAGCGTATCCAATCCTTCAAAGGCGACGTAGTAAAGCTCCAGGGTACCGGTTTCACCGCCTCTTTTACCGTTAGGAAGATCTCCGACGGCGTGGGCGTTGAAAGGCTGTTCCCCATTTACTCCCCCAACATCGATTCTATCGTGCTGAACAAGGTGGGTAAAGTAAGAAGGGCAAGACTGTATTACCTCCGCGAACGCCAGGGTAAGGCAGCACGCATCAAAGAAAAAAGGGTTTAGTATTTATACAGGGAAATTAGTACACGGAAGTCCGTATGGGCTTCCGTTTTTTTATGCTCCTTATAGATTGACAACCAATACGGTGCGGGGAAATGTCATTTTTTTGTGGCAGTCTGCCCGGCAGCCGGAATT
>JBQCFV010000227.1:0-3721 GCA_051958695.1 Chitinophaga sp.
TCGAGCCGCTGCACCCGATGTATGCGGATACGCGCTCGGCCGTTAACACGCTGGCGCAGGCAAACGACCTCGCCTTGCGTATCGCTTCTCCTTTCGTGGGTGTAGCGGTGGACGTATACCATCTCTGGTGGGACCCTTCGCTGCAGCAGGAGATACAGCGCTGCGGCAGCGAAGGCAAGCTCTTCGCATTCCACATCTGCGACTGGCGCGTGCCCACCCGCGATTTCCTGCTCGACCGCGCGCTGATGGGCGAGGGCTGCATCCCTGTAAAGCAGATCCGGCAATGGGTGGAAGCCGCCGGTTTTGAAGGGTACCATGAAGTGGAAATTTTTTCCACCGAATACTGGGCCGGCGATCAGTCCGCCTTCCTCGGCAGGATCAAAGAAGCATATCTCCATCATTCCTGAAAAAACGATTGCACATGCCAGATACATCAAAAACAATTCACCGCGTCGGCATCATCATGAATGGCGTTACCGGCAGAATGGGCACCAACCAGCATGTGCTGCGTTCCATCGTGCCCATCATGCAACAGGGCGGCGTAAAGCTCAGCGACACGGAATACATCCTGCCGGAACCGGTGCTCGTAGGGCGGAACAAAGCGCGCCTGCAGGCGCTTGCCGAAAGAAGCGGCATCAAGGATCTCACGACGGACCTCGACGCCGTATTGCATGACAAAAAATACAACGTCTACTTCGACGCGCAAACCACCGGCATGCGCGCCGGGAGCATACAAAAAGCGGTAGCCGCGGGGAAACATATTTATTGCGAAAAGCCCATCGCGTCCAGCACGGAGACTGCGATGGAGCTGTACCGGCTTTGCGAAAAAGCGGGCGTGAAACACGGTGTGGTGCAGGACAAGCTTTGGCTGCCCGGTCTGCTTCGCCTGAAACGGCTGATACAGCAGGGCTTTTTCGGCCGCATACTTTCGGTGAAAGGCGAGTTCGGCTACTGGGTGTTCGAAGGCCATTCCATCCCCGCGCAGCGGCCCAGCTGGAATTACAGGAAGGAAGAGGAAGGCGGCATCATACTCGATATGCTTTGCCACTGGCGTTATGTGCTGGACAATCTTTTTGGTGAAGTGAAAGCGGTGTCCTGTCTCGGCGCCACGCACATACCGGAAAGGATCGACGAGCAGGGGCGGCCCTACGCCTGCACGGCGGACGATGCGGCCTATGCCACCTTTGAGCTGGCCGGCGGTGTGATCGCGCATTTTAATTCGTCATGGGTCACGCGTGTACGGCGCGACGATCTGCTCACCCTGCAGGTAGACGGTACGCTGGGCTCCGCCGTAGCGGGCCTGCGCGATTGTTACGTGCAGCATTACGGCCACACGCCAAAACCCGTATGGAACCCGGACGTGGAGCAGCCGATCCGTTTTTTCGACGGCTGGGCCAAAGTGCCCGACCAGGAAACTTACGATAACGCCTTCAAGGTGCAATGGGAGTTATTCCTGCGTCATGTGGTCAAGAACGAACCTTTTCCCTGGGACCTGAAAGAAGGCGCCAAAGGCGTACAACTGGCGGAAAAAGGCCTGGAAAGCTGGGCCAAACGCTGCTGGGTAAATATCGATCCGTTATGAAAAAAAGAACAGCGCTCATCACCGGCGGCAGCCGCGGCATCGGGCTGGGCATCGCGCGGCATCTTGCGCAGCAGGGCTTTAACCTTGCCGTCAACGGCGTAAGACCGGAAGACGCGGTGCGCGAAACCCTGCAGCAGCTCCGCGAAACAGGAGCGGAAGTGATCTATTGCCAGGGCGATATTTCCGATGCTGCGCAGCGGGAAGAACTGCTGCAAAAGACCTACGGCCATTTCGGCGGGCTGCATGTGCTGGTGAACAACGCGGGCGTTGCGCCGAAAGAAAGAAAAGACCTGCTCGACACTACCGAAGAAAGTTACGACCGCTTATTGGATACGAATCTCAAAGGCGCGTTCTTCCTCACCCAATCCGTCGCCAACCGCATGATCGCCCAACCCGGCATCAACGCCTGCATCATCAACATTTCCTCCATTTCCGCGACGGTGGCTTCCGTGAACCGCGGCGAATATTGTATCGCGAAAGCCGGTCTCAGCATGATGACGCAGCTGTTCGCCGTACGCCTCGGCGCGCACGGCATTCCCGTATACGAAGTGCGGCCCGGCATAGTCGCAACGGACATGACGGCCGGCGTGCAGGAAAAATATGACGACCTTATCGCAAAAGGTTTGCTGGTGCAGCCCCGCTGGGGGCAGCCGGACGATGTGGGCAAAGCCGTGGCTATGCTGGCTTCCGGCGCACTGCCTTATTCCACCGGGCAGGTAGTGATGGTGGACGGCGGCCTTACCATTTCCCGACTTTAACCTTAAACCCGAAACATGACGCAAACAAATTCCACGGCCAGGGAGCTGCTGCGCCTGCCGGTGCTCGTAGCGGCGTTCGGCTACCTGGTAGACATGTACGATCTTTTTCTTTTCAGCGTGGTACGCGTGCCCAGCCTGCGTTCCCTCGGCCTGCAGGACGACAGCCTGTTGTCTACCGGGGCCCTGCTGCTCAATATGCAGATGTTCGGCCTGCTGCTCGGCGGTATTCTCTGGGGCGTGCTGGGCGATAAAAAAGGAAGGCTTTCCGTGCTCTTCGGCTCCATCCTCCTCTATTCGCTGGCGAACATCGCGAACGGCTTCGTGGAAACGGTGCCGCAATACGCGGCCATGCGTTTTATAGCGGGCATCGGGCTGGCGGGCGAGCTGGGCGCGGGCGTAACGCTGGTAACGGAAGTGCTGCCGCGGAAGATCAGGGGCTACGGCACCACACTCGTGGCCACGCTGGGCGTAGTGGGCGCCATCATCGCGTATTTTATGGCGGACCTTTTCCAATGGCGCGTTTCCTACTTCATCGGCGGCGGTCTTGGTTTGCTGCTGCTGCTGATGCGCGTGCGCGTGTTCGAATCGGGCATGTACGCCAAAACAAAAGCGTTGAAGATCCCGAAAGGGAATTTTTTATCCTTGTTCACCAACGGCCGCCGTGCCTTACGTTACCTGCAATGCATCGCCATCGGTCCGCCCATCTGGTTCGCGGTGGGCATACTCATCACTTTCTCTCCGGAGTTTGGAAGGGCCATGGAGCTGAATGCCCCGGTAGTGGCGGGTAAAGCGGTGATGCTGGCTTTCACGGGCCAGGTGTTCGGCGATATCGCGAGCGGCTTGCTGAGCCAGGTATTGCGCAGCCGCAAAAAAGTAATTCTGTTATTCCTCCTGCTTTCCGCTGCAATGGTGGCGGTATTTTTGTTCCTGCCGTTCAAAGAAGTGACGACGTTTTATATCGTATGCGCAATGCTCGGTTTTACGAACGGTTACTGGGCCCTGTTCGTAACCGTGGCGGCGGAGCTGTTCGGCACCAACCTGCGCGCAACGGTAGCCACTACGGTGCCGAACTTTGTAAGAGGCGCCGTCATTCCCGTCACCACGCTTTTTCTTTTCCTCAAATCTTCTTTAGGCGTGCTGAACAGCGCCGCAGCAGTAGGCCTCATCACGATGGCGATGGCCTGGCTTGCCCTGCGCGGGCTCGACGAAACATTTGAGAAGGACCTCGATTACGTGGAGTGAAATTGTCCGGAAGCGGGCGGTGTTGCACGATATCGGACAGTCTGAACGGTAATGACCGTATGAAAATGAAGGAGTTAAGGCATGGCATCCGTCTTGCAGGCAGGTAGTTTCATTGTTAGCGATATTTAACACCCGGCTA
>JBQCFV010000228.1:0-5048 GCA_051958695.1 Chitinophaga sp.
GACAATTCGGGTATTACCACGGGCTCGTCCCATTCTTCCTCGCCGGTGTTACCCGGCGCGTCGAGAATATGCACGAGATCCGTTCTGCCGAGATATTCATAACCCAGCACCCTGAAAATATAATCGATCAGCGAAGTGGAGGATTTGATGTTCGGATGGTCCACCATACCCGCCGGCTCAAACCGCGTGAATACGAATTTGTCCACGAACTCTTCCAGCGGAACGCCGTACTGCAGGCCCACGCTCACCGCGATGGCAAAGCAGTTCATCAGGCTGCGCAAAGTGGAGCCTTCTTTCGCCAGGTCGATGAATATTTCGCCGAGCGTTCCGTCGGAATATTCGCCGGTGCGCACAAAGATCGGCTGGCCGCCGACTTTTGCTTTCTGCGTAAAGCCGCGGCGTTTCGCGGGCAGCGTTTTTCTTTCCACGATGCGCGACAGCGCGCGTTTCAGCGAAGTGTCGGAGCTGGCGATCATCCTTTTGTTCAGCTCTTCCAGCAACTCGTCGATGGTGAGCATGTTCATCTCGATGATCTGGCCGGCCGCTTCCGGCGCGGTTTCCGCGGCTTCCGCTGATTTTTTCTTTTTGTCGCTTTTGTTGCTCAGCGGCTGGCTCAGCTTCGACCCGTCGCGGTACAGCGCGCAGGCTTTGAGGCCCAGCTGCCAACTGAGGCGGTAAGCATCGGCGATCTCCTCTACCGTGGCCTCGTTGGGCAGGTTGATGGTTTTGGAAATGGCGCCGGAAATAAACGGCTGCGCGGCCCCCATCATGCGGATGTGGCCGTGCGCATGGATATATCTTTCGCCTTTTTTGCCGCATTTATTGGCGCAGTCGAACACGGCGAGATGCGCATCCTTCAGGTAGGGCGCGCCTTCTACGGTCATGGTACCGCATACGTAATCGTTGGCGGCTTCCATCTGCTCGTCCGTAAAGCCGAGCTCGTGCAGCAGGCTGAATTCCAGGCTGAAATACTGTTCCGGCTTGAATCCCAGCCTTTGCAGGCATTCTTCGCCGAGGGTGTATACGTTGAATACGAACGCGATGTCGAATGATGATGCCACGGCCGTATCGAGCTTTTTGATCTCTTCGGAGATAAATCCTTTTTCGCTCAGGCTCTGCGGGTTGATGTAAGGCGCGCCCGCGAAGCTGCCGGTGCCTTTGGCGTAATCCACGATGGCTTTGATCTCGTTGTCTTTATACCCGAGATTTTTCAGTGCGGTGGGTATGGATTGGTTGATGATCTTGAAATAACCGCCGCCGCTGAGCTTTTTGAATTTCACCAGCGCAAAATCGGGCTCCACGCCGGTGGTGTCGCAATCCATCACCAGGCCGATGGTGCCGGTGGGCGCTATCACCGTGGCCTGCGCGTTGCGGTAACCGTGCCGCTCGCCGAGCTTCACTGCATCGTCCCAGGCTTTGGTGGCGGCTTTCAGCAGGTAGTCAGGACAGTACTTCGCGTTGATGCCCTGCGGCTTGATCTCGATGCCTTCGCAGGCGTCTGCGGCGTCGTAGGCGGCGGCGCGGTGGTTGCGCATTACGCGCAGCATATCTTCTTTGTTCTCTTCGTATTTCGGGAAAGCGCCGAGATGCGCGGCGATCTCCGCGGACGTTTTGTAGGATACGCCGGTCATGATGGCGGTGATGGCGCCGGCGATGCCGCGCGCTTCCTCGCTGTCGTACGCGATGCCGCTCACCATCAGCATGCTGCCGAGGTTGGCGTAACCGAGGCCGAGCGTGCGGTACTCATAGCTCAGCTGCGCCACTTCCTTTGAAGGAAACTGCGCCATGAGCACGGAAATTTCCAGCACGGTGGTCCACAACCGCACGGTGTATTCAAAACCGGGCACGTCGAACAGGTTCTTTTCGTCGTCGAAGAAACGGCGGAGGTTTACGGACGCGAGGTTGCAGGCGGTGTTGTCGAGGAACATGTATTCGGAGCAGGGGTTGGTCGCGTTGATGCGGCCGCCCTGCGGGCAGGTATGCCATTCATTGATGGTGGTATCGTACTGCGTGCCGGGGTCCGCGCAGCGCCAGGCGGCGTAGGCGATCTGGTTCCAGAGGTCGGAGGCTTTGACGGTTTTCATCACCTTGCCGTTCATGCGGGCTTTCAGCTCCCAGTCCCCGTCGGCTTCCAGGGCATGGAAGAAGCTGTTGGGGATACGAACGGAGTTGTTGGAGTTTTGCCCGGAAACGGTGCGGTAGGCTTCGCCTTCATAGTCGGAAGAATATCCGGCGGCGATGAGCGCGCCGACCTTCTTTTCTTCTTCCACTTTCCAGTTGATGAATTCCAGCACTTCGGGATGGTCCAGGTCGAGGCAGACCATTTTGGCCGCCCTGCGGGTGGTGCCGCCGGACTTGATGGCGCCGGCCGCGCGGTCGCCGATCTTGAGGAAGCTCATGAGGCCGCTGGAAGTGCCGCCGCCGCTGAGCTTTTCACCTTCGCCGCGTATCTGGGAGAAGTTGGTGCCCACGCCGGAGCCGTATTTGAAGATGCGGGCTTCCCGCACCCAAAGGTCCATAATGCCGCCGTCGTTCACCAGGTCGTCCGTAACGCTGAGAATAAAGCAGGCGTGCGGCTGCGGCCTTTCATATGCTGAAGTGGACTTTTCGAGCTTGCCGGTTTGCTGTTCCACGTAATAATGGCCCTGGGGCTTGCCTTTGATGCCGTAGCTTTCGTGCAGGCCGGTGTTGAACCATTGGGGGGAATTGGGTACGCAGGCCTGGTTGAGCATGCAATAGGCGAGCTCTTCGTAGAACACGTCCGCGTCTTTAGAGGAAGCGAAGTAACCGTATCTTTCTCCCCATACGCGCCAGCAGTTGGCCATGCGGTGCACCACCTGCTTAACGGAGGTTTCGCGGCCGGTAGAACCGTCCGCCTGCGGCACGCCGGCTTTCCGGAAATATTTCTGCGCCAGGATGTCCGTCGCGATCTGCGACCAGGCTTTCGGCACTTCCACGTTATTCATCTCGAACACCACATCCCCGCCCGGGTTGCGGATTACAGAGGTTCGCAGGTCGTATTCGAACTGATCATAGGGGCTAACACCTTCGCGGGTAAAGTGGCGGGTAAAGGCCAGGCCGCCAGCCTTCTTACTTTGATTTTTCATGCCCAGTTTTTTACAGGATTAAAACAAAATTGATTCCGAGTAACACTATTTGGAGTGGGATTACTAAAATAATTTTTAAACCCCTTCATACCAATTTGTCTTATCCACAACGTGTGCATAAGCGGGCATTAACAAATTACGGCCGTTATCCCTCAAAAAGGCCGTTTCTCACCCCAAATCAATTGAAAAATCACTGCCATGCATATTTATTTCACCCTCGCCTTATTAGAAAAAAATTTATACATTTGTCCCAACCGGAACAATGCAAAATTAATGTACAGAAAAATATACAGTTCCTTCATCGAGAGAAAGGCAAAAGGTACAAAGTCATTCGCGGTTCTGATCGATCCTGACAAGGTGACGCCGGCCGGGATTGCCGACCTTACCGCCAAATGCACCGAAGCAAAGGTGGATTACATTTTCCTGGGAGGCAGCCTTGTTATCACCAACCATCTCGACGAGGTGGTGCAGCAGATCAAGGCAACCTGTTCCATTCCGGTGATCCTGTTTCCCGGCAGCCCCTCGCAAGTGTCGAAGTACGCCGACGCTTTGTTGTACCTCTCCATGATCTCCGGCCGAAATGCAGACATGCTGATCGGCCAGCACGTCGTATCCGCCGCCGCCGTTAAAAAAAGCGGGCTGGAAGTGATCTCCACGGGTTACATGGTGATAGACGGCGGTGCGCCCACAACAGTTTCTTACATCAGCAACGCCACGCCGATACCGGCGGATAAGGACGACATCGCCATGTGCACTGCCATGGCCGGCGATATGCTCGGCCTCAAAGTAATTTATATGGACGCGGGCAGCGGCGCGCGCAAACCCATCACCGAATCCATGATCCACCGCGTGGCCAGCCAGGTAGAAGTACCGGTGATCGTTGGCGGCGGCATCCGCGATGCGGAAAAAGCGTACCTGAACTGCAAAGCAGGCGCAGACATCATTGTGGTGGGCAACGCCATCGAAAAAGATATTTCGCTCATCAGCGAGATCGCCGACGCCGTACACGGCGCACCTGTAAAATCAGGCCGTTAATCCTTCCCTGCTCCCTGTTCTATCCCTGCCTTGAATCCCTTTCAAAAAAATTTTATTGTCAAGCTCCAAGAAAGTATAAAAAATTTAAAGAGGTTGTCTATCTTGTGACTGATTTAAACCAACCAGTATTTTACCGGCACCCCTGAAGAGAAAATGAGCATACGTGACTTAGACCTGGGAACCCGTGTATTGTATCCGCGTTTTTCATCCCGTTGTTTTCGACAGACCTTCCATATTCCAGTAATCTTATAATCGGGCTAGTAGCATAGAATACATCCGCGCCAGGTGGCAATAACGGCATGCGTGCCTGTATGGCCATTATGGCCTTTTTTCATAAGCATAATTTAACGGGCTGTTCTTTTCAGGACAGCCCTTTTTGTTGCAGGCGGGTTGACACGTTGTGTTCAGAACAACAATATTACCCGGGTTTCCCGGCATCGCCGGAATAAAAAAATGGGAAGCCACCGCTCCCCATTCATGTATGTTTCACAATTTTCTTTGCGTTTACAGGCTCATCATTTCCTTGAATTTCACCGCCTGCCTGCGGCTCACTTCGATCTTTTCGCCGCCGCGCATTTCCAGCAGCAGCCCGCCGTTAAAATACGTGTCGATCCGTTCGATCATACGCAGGTTCACGATGTGCTTGCGATTGGCGCGGAAAAACACCCGCTCGTCCAGCCTTTCTTCCAGCGCGTTGAGCGATTTGAGGATCAGCGGCTTGTTGGTTTCGAAATACACGCGCGCATAGTTGCCCACGCTTTCGAACAGCCTTATCTCCTGCAGCTTGACGAACCAGCAGCGGTCGCCGTCTTTTACGAACACCTGGTCGTTTTAACCCAGAATGTTTCGGATGCCAGATGCGGCGGCCAGGCGCTCTTTTTCGTCCACCAGGTGGAGCGGGTGGGT